>NZ_JBSGTX010000030.1:0-94921 GCF_053607625.1 Streptomyces sp. NPDC055103 | reverse complement strand
CTGCTGTCCGAGTTCCCTTACCGCACACCGGACATGACGTCACGTCACGCACGAACCCGGCGAACCCGACCAACCTCGACTACGCAATGCCCCTGGTGTTGTTACGGCCCACACAGACAGTGACGTCCTTGTCGAAGGCGATGCTGACGTCCCGCAGAAGACGGAAGTTCTTGACGTCCGCCCTCGTGACCCTGGGCGGGCGCACCCTCGGCTCGGTCTGTGACTGCTCGGGAAGCTCTGGTCGGCTTGCGCTCACGATCGCTCCTGTCAGGGGGCGCACTTGGGCCAAGACAGTAGCCTCGTGGCGGTCGCCGTGTGGCCGCATGGTCGATTTACGGTCCTAGCCGGCTTGGAGAGGGGCCGCTCGAAGGTTTCGGGGAACTGAACCGGCCGGCGATCGATGCGCGGAAGCCGGGCCGTTGTGAAGCGTCGGCGCAGGCTGTGAGTGGCAGATCCTTGGCGTGTTGGCTGATCAGGCCGCGCGGCGGGCCGGTGAGCTGGGATACTGCAAGCATGGTGAACCGACTGGCAAACTCCCAGTCGCCCTATCTCCTCCAGCACGCCTCCAATCCTGTGGATTGGTGGCCATGGGGAGAGGAGGCGATGCAAGAGGCCAAGCGGCGCGACGTTCCCATCCTTCTCTCGGTGGGCTATTCGTCGTGCCACTTAGCCTGATGATCATTGGTGCCATGTGATGGCGCACGAGTCCTTCGAGGACGAAGCCATCGCGGCCCTGGTCAACGACAACTTCGTCGCGGTGAAGGTCGACCGCGAGGAGCGCCCCGACGTCGACGCGGTCTACATGGAGGCCGTCCAGGCCGCCACCGGACAGGGCGGCTGGCCGATGACCGTCTTCCTCACCCCGGACGCCGCCCCCTTCTACTTCGGCACGTACTTCCCGCCGGAGCCCCGCCACGGCATGCCCTCCTTCCCGGACGTCCTGGAAGGAGTCCGCGACGCCTGGACCGGCCGCCGCGACGAGGTCGGCGAGGTCGCCGACCGGATCGTCAAGGACCTCGCGGGCCGCTCCCTCGCCTACGGCGGCGACGGCATCCCCGGCGAGGAGGAGCTCGCGCAGGCCCTCCTCGGCCTCGTCCGCGAGTACGACGCCACCCGCGGCGGCTTCGGCGGCGCTCCCAAGTTCCCGCCGTCGATGGCCGTGGAGTTCCTGCTCCGCCACCACGCCCGTACGGGCGCCGAGGGTGCCCTCCAGATGGCCGCCGACACCTGCGAGGCCATGGCCCGCGGCGGCATCTACGACCAGCTCGGCGGCGGCTTCGCCCGCTACGCCGTCGACCGCGCCTGGGTCGTGCCCCACTTCGAGAAGATGCTGTACGACAACGCCCTGCTGTGCCGCGTGTACGCGCACCTGTGGAAGGCCACCGGCAGCGACCTGGCCCGCCGGGTCGCCCTGGAGACCGCCGACTTCATGGTCCGCGAGCTGCGCACCCCCGAGGGCGGCTTCGCCTCCGCGCTCGACGCCGACTCCGACGACGGGACCGGCAAGCACGTCGAGGGCGCCTACTACGCCTGGACCCCCGAGCAGCTCACCACCGTCCTCGGCGAGGAGGACGCCGCCCTCGCCGCCGCCCACTACGGCGTCACCGAGGACGGCACCTTCGAGCACGGCAGCTCGGTCCTCCAGCTCCCGCAGGACAGCGGAGTCGCCGACGCCGACCGGATCGCCTCGATCGCGGCCCGCCTCCTCGCCGCCCGCGAGGAGCGCGAGCGCCCCGGCCGCGACGACAAGGTCGTCGCCGCCTGGAACGGCCTCGCGATCGCCGCCCTCGCCGAGACCGGCGCCCTCCTCGACCGCCCCGACCTCGTCGAGCGCGCCACCGAGGCCGCCGACCTGCTCGTCCGGGTCCACATGGACGAGACCGCCCGCCTCACCCGTACGTCCAAGGACGGCCGGGCCGGCACCAACGCCGGGGTCCTGGAGGACTACGCCGACGTCGCCGAGGGCTTCCTCGCCCTCGCCGCCGTCACCGGCGAGGGCGCCTGGCTCGAGTTCGCCGGCTTCCTCCTGGACATCGTCCTCGACCGCTTCACCGGCGAGGGAGGCGCGCTGTACGACACCGCCCACGACGCCGAGGCCCTCATCCGCCGCCCGCAGGACCCTACGGACAACGCCACCCCCTCGGGCTGGACCGCCGCCGCCGGAGCGCTCCTCTCGTACGCCGCCCACACCGGCTCCGAGGCCCACCGCGCCGCCGCCGAGGGAGCCCTCGGTGTCGTCAAGGCCCTCGGTCCGCGCGCGCCCCGCTACATCGGCTGGGGCCTGGCGGTCGCCGAGGCCCTCCTCGACGGGCCCCGCGAGATCGCCGTCGTGGGCGCCCCCGGCGACGCCGCATTCCAGGAGCTGCGCCGTACCGCGCTCCTGGCCACCGCCCCCGGCGCGGTCCTCGCCACCGGAGCCCCCGACAGCGAGGAGTTCCCGCTCCTGAGGGACCGGCCGCTGGTGACCGGCGGGGCCGCCGCGTACGTCTGCCGTCACTTCGTCTGCGAGGCCCCGGTCACCGACCCGGCCGAGCTCGCCGGGAAGCTGTGAGTCCGGCGCGGTAACGGGACGGCCCCGCCGCTCCTCCGAGGAGGAGCGGCGGGGCCGCCGTGCCGAGCGTCGTCGCTCAGCTGTTGCCGGCGCCGTTGCCGGACAGCACGGGGATGTCGCTGAGGATGTGCGACAGCGGCTCGTCACCCTTGGCCTGGGTGGAGTTCTCGGTGCACTGCTGGTTCTGCGGGGAGGACAGGACGTTGATGTCCTGGACCGCGACCGGGATGAGACCGACGATCGAACCGGCGTTGACCTTGGCCGGGAGACCGACGCAGGGCTTGTTCAGGGAGCCCTGGACGAGCGCGAACTGCGGGCTCATGTTGCCGTACGTGGCGGAGTTGCCGAACTCCTGGTGGGCACCGTTGCCGCTGAGCGAGGTGGTGCCACCGTCGTCGGCGATCGCGAGCGCCTGTCCGGCACCCGCCGCCGTCGCGCCGAGAACCGACGCGGCCACAGCAGCCGTAGCCAAGAGCTTCTTCATTGTATGAGGCCTTTCGGGTACTGGCCCGCTGAGTGCCGAGCCGTGCTGATCAACTGGTCAGAAGTCCGGAGGTTCCGGTAAGTCCACCGGACGGACTACGGGCAGATGAGCGATGACCCCTTGGCGGGCCGGTACGTGGCCACCGGGATCGTGCTGGGAGCGACGTCCCCGGCGGCCGGCAGCGGCCGGTCCTCACGCAGCCGCCCGAAGACCTCCGCCGCCCCCTCCTCGTCCCAGGCGAGCGTCGACCCGACACCCGCGATGTTCGCGTTGAAGCCCCGCACGGGCACGGTCGCGAATTCCATCTGGTCCGGCGGCAGTTCCCGGAGCCGGGCGGCGAGCGTGAGCAGCTCCGCCGTCGAGATCCCGCGCTCGGACTCGGCCGTCCCGCGCAGCGTCGCCGCGAAGGCCCTCAGCTGCTCCGGGTCGTCCAGGACTCCCTCGCGGAGCCGCTCCAGGGTGTTGACGACGAAGTTCTGCTGTTTGTGGATCCGGCCGAAGTCCATCTGCCCGTCCGCCTTCCGCGAGCGGACGTACTGGAGCGCCTCGCCGCCGCCGACGCGCCGGGTCCCGGGCTGCAGGTCGATGCCGGTCGACGGGTCCTTGAGGGGCTCGGCCGTACAGATGGCGACCCCGCCGTCGACGCGGTCCACGCTGTCCATGAAGCGCCGGAAGTCGATCTCCAGGTACCGGTGCACGGGGAGCCCGGTCATCGACTCGACGGTCTCCACGGTGAACGCGGAACCGCCTTCCGCCCAGGCGCTGTTGATCTTCGCCGGGTGGGCGCCGTGCAGCGAGCCGGTGCGCCGGTCGCGGTGGTCGGCGGGGAAGGCGGTGAGCGAGTCGCGCGGCAGACTCACGACCTCGACCCGGTCGTTCGCCGCCGAGACGTGCACGAGCATCATCACGTCCGTGCAGTCGCACTCCTTCCCGCCGAGCCGGAAGCGCTCCTTCTCCTCCTCGCTGACGCCCCTGCGGGTGTCGATGCCGACCACGAGGAGGTTCAGCCCCTGTTCGGGCGAGGGGAGTTCGGTGGGGGCGACGGCGACGGCGGCGGCGAGAGCGCCGGGGACGAGGGCGGCGAGCGCGGCCAGGGCCGCGGGGGCGAGCAGCAGATTCCGGTGCCACTTCGGGCGCGGGACATTCATGTCCGCACGCTAATTCGACCCCGCTCGCACAGAGGTACGCGACGCGACATGGGCAGAGCGAATCACTCTCCTGCGATGCCTGTGTAATCCTGTTCAACGATGCGCGAATCGCAGCGGAAGGAGCGAAGATGGCGCCGGGTCCCGGGAAATGGGAACGGATGGCCTTCATTCCGAAGAGCCGGTATGTGAGTGATCAGCCGACCGTCGACCGCACACCATTCCCGGTCTATTCCGCACTGGTGACACAGTGGGTACAGGCGGGGCGCACGGTACCGGGAGTGCCGGACCGGGAGTGGGAACGCCTGATGGCCACCCCCGTCTGGCCGCGCCCGTAGCCGCAGCACGCACGCGTAAGGGGGCCGCCCCGGGAGGGCGGCCCCCTTACGCGTGAGCGGAACGTCAGTTGTTGCCGACGCCGTTGCCCGAGAGGACCGGGATGTCGTCCAGGATGTGCGACAGGGCCTCGTCACCCTTGGCCTGGGTGGAGTTCTCGGTGCACTGCTGGTTCTGCGGGGAGGACAGGACGTTGATGTCCTGGACCGCGACCGGGATGGCACCGACGAGCGAGCCCGCGTTGAGCTTGGCCGGCAGGCCGATGCAGGGCTTGTTCAGGGAGCCCTGGACGAGCGCGAACTGCGGGCTCATGTGGCCGTACGTGGTGGAGTTGCCGTACTCCTGGTGAGCGTGGTTGCCGCTGAGCGACGTGGTGCCGCCGTCGTTGGCGATGGCGAACGCCGGGGCGGCCACCGCGGCGGAGGCGCCGACGATGGAGGCGGCTGCGGCCGCGGTGGCCATAACCTTCTTGATCACGGGAGTTCCCTTCATAGAACCGGCTCCGTGCAGGGAGCGCACTGATCAACTGGCCCCCCACCCCCGGGGTTCCGCTGCGTCACCCCGTTGGCCGAGCGCACTCGGCAGCGCGAAACGAGGCTCCAGTCGAACGAGTGAAGCGCCGGAACCAATGGACCCGGACGCAGTTGATCCCGTCGCATCAATCAGGTCGATTGGTGGGAACAGGAACGGAATCACCGTGATCAAGAAGATTATGGCGGCTGCGGCTGTTACGGCCTCTGTTGTCGGCGTATCCGCCGCGGCGGCCGCCCCGGCGCTCGCCATCGCCAACGACGGCGGCACCACCTCGCTCAGCGGCAACGGCGCCCACCAGTCGTTCGGCAACTCCAAGACCGCCGGTGACATGAGCCCGCAGTTCTCGGCGGTCCAGGGCTCGCTGAACAAGCTCTGCCTCGGTGTCCCGGCGAAGGCGAACGTCGGCTCGGTCGTCGGCCTCATCCCGGTCGCGGTCCAGGACATCAACGTCCTGTCCTCCCCGCAGAACCAGCAGTGCGCGGAGAACTCCACCCAGGCCAAGGGTGACGAGCCGCTGTCGCACATCGTCGAGGACATCCCGATCCTCTCCGGGAACGGTGCCTACAACGGCTGATCCGTACCCCGTACGCGACAGGGCCGGAGGGAACGTCACGTTCCCTCCGGCCCTGTCGCGTACGGGCAATGGAGTGAAAGAAAGGACACCTCCGCTGTTTCGGTTTCCTTTTCGAGGTGTGTTCGTTGTGTTGTGTGCAGCGGAAATGTATTCCGCCGAGGAAAGGAACCAGACGCAATGAACTGCAAGAAGGCCGCGGTCGTCGTCGCCGGAATCGTCATGGCCATGGGTGTGGCGTCGCCCGCCTTCGCGGACGCGGACGCGCACGGCGCGGCCATCGGTTCGCCGGGCGTCCTGTCCGGCAACGTGGTCCAGGTCCCGATCCACGTGCCGATCAACGCCTGCGGCAACAGCCTCAACCTCATCGGTGTGCTGAACCCGGCGTTCGGCAACACCTGCATCAACGCCTGAGTCCACAGCGACGCACAGGCACAAGGGCCGGCCCCGGAGAGCATCCGCTTCCCGGGGCAGGCCCTTCGGCGTACCCCCCTTCGCCGTAACCCCTACGTCGTGACCCGCGCCTCCGTGCCCCTACGCGGTCGGCAGACAGCCCCGCCCCCGCCCCGGGCGGCCGACCGCAGCCGCTGCCGTACCCCCTTCACCAGCCGGCCCGCCGTGTACTCGGCGCCGAGGACGAACCGCATCGACGGCCCGTACGAGGGGGCCGTGAGCAGACCGGCGAGGAACAGCCCCGGCCACGAGGACTCGAAGAGACCGCCGACCTCCGGGGCGCCGACCGCGCCGACCGTCCGCAGGGCCCCGCGCAGGGCCGGGTCGAGCATCCCCGCCCGCTCCAGGCTCGGGACGAAACCCGTCGCCGCGACGACGTGGTCGGTCTCCAGGACTGCCGTCCCTTCGGGCCCCGCGACATCGAGCCGGAGCCGCCCGTCTCCCGTCACGGCCGCCGAGGTGATCCGCTGCCCCAGCCGTACGTCCCCGACCGCCGCGAACCGCTCGCGCAGCCACCAGGCGCCCGCCGGGCCGAGCGCCGAGTCGAAGATCCGCTCGCGGGTGGCGGCCGGCAGCCGCCGGAAGAGCCCCGGGCTGTCCGCGTAGAGCTTGTTGTGCCAGCCGCAGCCGAGGCCCGTATGCGGGGCGCGCACCGAAGGCCACGGACCGCGCTCCAGGGCCGGTGGCGGGGTGTTCCAGTTCAGCCGGTCCGCGCGGGCGACGATCCGGACGGTCGCGGCACCCTGCTCGGTGAGGAGCGCGGCCGTCTCCAGGGCGGCCTGACCGGCTCCGACGACGGTCACGTCCTGCCCGGCGAAGCCGTCGAGCGCGCCGTGGTGGCTGGAGTGGGTGACGTACCGCCGGGGGAGCCCCCGCAGCGGTCCGGGGATCTCCATGAAGGGCAGCACTCCGACGGCGAGGGCCACCGTCCGCGTACGGACCGACTCGCCGTCCTCCGTCCGCAGCTCGAAGCCCTCGGCCGCGGGCGCGAT
Organism: Streptomyces sp. NPDC055103; assembly: GCF_053607625.1. Classification (NCBI taxonomy): domain Bacteria; kingdom Bacillati; phylum Actinomycetota; class Actinomycetes; order Kitasatosporales; family Streptomycetaceae; genus Streptomyces; species Streptomyces sp. NPDC055103. The sequence continues at coordinate 87,855 of NZ_JBSGTX010000030.1, read as the reverse complement.
CGAGGCGATCAGGCGCTCGTCGAGCGCGGGCACGGCCCGGCGGGCGAACCAGTCGCCGTACGAGGCGAAGAAGTCGACCGGGAGCGGCACACCGTGCTCCGCGCGGACGCCCCGCGACACGGCGTACGCGTCGAGTCCGTACGCCCCCTCCGGGTCGGAGAGGTGGGAGGCCCACGGCTCCGACTTCAGGAACATGCCCGGAGGCATGGCGTGCCAGGACTCCATCGAGCGGCCGAAGGTCCGCAGCTCCATCCCGCGGGCCGCCGCGTGCGCGGCCACGGACAGACCGTAGGGTCCGGCCCCGACGACCACCAGGTCGTACATCGACTTCGACATCGTGCCTTCCGCCTTCATCGTTCTCCTTGGTGGGTGAGCTGGTCGGGGGCGTGTGCGGGGCGGCGGCACCGGGAGGGCGGCCGGGCGTCGGGCCGCCGCGCCGAGGGCCTTGCGCAGGAGGTGCGCGAGCCAGGCGAGTCCCATCGCGAGTGCGGGCGCCGGGTCGTCGGCCGCGAACCAGGCGCACTCGGTCCGCCCCACCGGCGCGGCGCCCGGCTCGGCCGCGTACCGGGGGCGGGGGGAGGCGACGAGCGAGAGCGCCGCGTAGTTCTCGACGACGAACCGGCGGCCGTACGCGGGGGAGTGCGGCGGAACCCGACGGCCCGTCAGGTCCAGGTGCGCCGCCCGGACCACGTCCAGCCCCTCGGGGTCGGTGAAGAGCCGGAACTGCGCGCCGGGACGGGGGTTGAAGTCGAGCAGGTGGTACGCGCCCGTGGACCGGTCGAGCCGGAAGTCCAGGTCGCACACGCCCCGGTAGCCGAGTGCGTCGAGCAGCGCGCGGGCCGCGCGGTCCACGGCCGGGTTCGCCGTCCAGCGGCCCACGGCGGTGAGCCCGGCCCCGTCGGGCCAGGAGCGCTCCTTGCGCCCGGTGGCCCCCGTCGCGCAGCGGCCCGCGGAGTCCACATACCCGTGGAAGAACCAGTCCAGGTCCCGGCCCGCCGGAAGGAGTTCCTGGAGGAGCAGACGGCTGCCGGCCTCCGGAGTGCGGTCGAACAACTCCCGCACCTCCGCGAGGGACCGCACGATCGAGGTGCTGCGCAGTCCGCGACCGGCCGGCAGCAGCCAGGGCCTGCTCCACTTCGCGACCACCGGAAGGCCGAGCGACCAGGCCATCGCGGCGGCCTCGTCGGCGCCGGTGGGGAGTTCGGTACGCGGATGGGGCAGGCCGAGCGCCGCGCAGGTCCTGGCGAGCCGGGCCTTGTCCGCGACCCGCAGGAGCTGCTCCTCGGTCTGCTCGGGCAGCAGGAAGCGCGGGGAGAGCTCGGCGCGCCGAGCGGCCAGGGCGAGGGCGCTGACATCGTCCAGGGGGAGGACGAGCACGGGATGTGAGGACCCGTCGGATCGCCGGCCGTCGCTGTCGTGGCAGATCTCCTCGGAGAGCCGGACCAGGAATTCCGCGAGTTCGGCGGAGGACGGTGTGTCCGGGCCCGGGCGGGCCGAGCGGAGATAGCGGGACCTGGCGACCGGACTGGTGCTCGATTCGATGACGGCATGGACCGGAATTCCCGCTCTTCCCAGCGATCGCGCGGCGCCGAGAGTGCCGTGATGGAAAGGGTTCCGGTCGAGCCGCACGAGGACGGTCGGTACGCGGGTGTCGAAACTCTGACGGCTCGGCACGGCCTGCCCTTCATCTCGGGTGCCCCAACTGGGCGATCAAATCCTCTAATGGACTACCGATCAGAGGGAAGCCGAGTTCACGGTCGGCTCATTAGGAATACTTTCTGAGCATCGGATTGACGGATCATCAAATGGCGAACGACGTGAAGGAGCGGCCATGGCAGCTGCACATCGGAGAACATCGAGAGTGTGGCTGGGGGTGTTCACCGCCGGTCTTCTCGCCTCGGGCTCGGTCGTCCTGTCGTCCCCCGCCCACGCCACCGACTCCGTGACAACGACGAAGGACCCCGGACCGACTCTCTCCAGCGCCATGGGAGCCTTCCTCGATTCGGGCGCGCTCGGGGTCGCCCGCATCGGGCAGCTCGAACGGTGGCTCGGCGGTCGCGAGCTCCGCGTCGGTCACACCTACCTGCCGGGCGACCTCTGGTCGAACATCGAGGGCCCGCCCGGCTTCCTCGACGCCTGGGCGGACTGGCGCAACGAGCAGGACGACCGGCTCTTCGTCCTCAACGTCCCCATGCTGGAGCGGAACGAGGCCGGCGTCTCCGACTACGAGGTCCGCCGCCAGCTCCAGCTGGGCGCGGCCGGGTACTACGACCACCACTTCAAGGCCCTCGCCGAGCGGCTCGTCGAGCTCCGGGCGAAGGACACCGTCATCGTCCTCGGCTGGGAGATGAACGGCACGACGTACACCCACCGGTGCGCGCCGGACCCGACGGCCTGGAAGAAGTACTGGACCCGCATCGTCACCGCGATGCGCTCCGTGCCGGGGCAGGAGTTCCGCTTCGACTTCAACCCGAGCCGGGGCCGGGACGCCGTTCCGTGGACCGAGTGCTACCCGGGCGACGATGTCGTCGACATCATCGGCATGGATTCGTACGACCAGCCGCCGGGAATGAGTTTCGACGAACACGTGAGCGAGCCCTACGGGCTCCAGAAGCAGGTCGATTTCGCCGCTGAGCACGGAAAGCAGATCTCCTATCCCGAATGGGGGCTCTTCCGTAACGGCGACAACCCGGTGTACATGCGGCGCATGCTGGAATGGATGAAGCAGCACAAGCCGCTGTACCACACGATCACGGATTACTGTCCGCACGGCGTCTGGCAGTGCGACGACAATCCGCAGTCGTCACAGGTGTTCCGCCAGGCACTGTTCGGGACGGAACCGGAAGTGCCGGAGATTCCGGTGGATCCTGTTGACCCGGTGGACCCTGTCGATCCCGTGGATCCGGTCGATCCGGTCGATCCGGTGGACCCGGTGGACCCGGTGGACCCGGTGGACCCGGTGGACCCGGTGGACCCGGTGGACCCGGTCGACCCGGTCGACCCCGTGGATCCGGTTGATCCGGTCGACCCGACGGACCCTGTCGAGCCGACAGACCCGACGCTTCCGGTGCCGAAGCCTGAGCCCAAGCCTGAGCCCAAGCCGGAACCGAAGCCTGAGCCCAAGCCGGAACCGAAGCCTGAGCCCAAGCCGGAACCGAAGCCTGAGCCCAAGCCGGAACCGAAGCCTGAGCCCAAGCCTGAGCCCAAGCCGGAACCGAAGCCTGAGCCCAAGCCTGAGCCCAAGCCGGAACCGAAGCCCGAGCCCAAGCCCGACTGCTGGACCGTGAACCTCGGTTCGTGGGTCGAGAGTTGGATCGGTGGGCCCGTCTGTGTCCCGAAGGACTCCTGGAAGGACGAGGTCGACCTCGACTGGAAGGACGCGCTGAAGGGCGTCTGGCCCTTCTGACCGGGCCGGATCCGAACGGCGGCGGAGGAGATCATCCGCCGCCGTTCGGCCTCCGTCCGGGGAGGCGGGCGAGTGCCCGGCCCACCCAGGCCCGCTCCCGGGCCTGGCGGGCCGCCCAGCGGCGCCCGTCGGCGGCCCCCGCGCGCAGCCACAGGAGCGGAGCCGTACGCCGGCCCGCGAGCATCAGCCGCTGGTTGCGGACGGCCTCGGGGCGCCAGTGCTGCTTGTACGCCTCGGTGCCGCGCAGCATGCTCAGCGTGGCCCGCCCGCCGGTGCTGGTCTCACGGGCCCCGTGGCGCAGCAACATCGTCGCCACGTCGACCTTGCGGGCCCGCAGCGTCGGATCGGCGCCGTACAGATAGCCGCCGGCGAGCCGGGGCGACATCAGGGTCAGGTCGGCGGCCACCACGTCACCGGCGAGCCGGAACTCGGTGACCATCGCGTCCCCGCGCTCCACCATGGGCCGCACCGCCCGGGTGAGGTGCTGGGCGAAGCGGCTGCTGGTGTGCTCGGCGGTCACCCCGCGCCCCTGCCACTGGAGCTGATGGAGCTTCAGGAGCCGGTCGAGGGCGGCCGGGACCTCGTCGCCGGTGACGACGTGCGAGTCGATGCCGAGCGCGTCGAGCTTGCGGAGCTTGGCGCGGACGCGCTGGGCCTTCCCGGAGGGGATCCGTTCGAGCAGCCCTTCCATGGGGACGGCGGGCAGCTCCAGGCACAGCGAGTCGGGCAGCCGTCGGCGCGGCCCGCGCCAGCGGGCGAGGACCCGCTCGGTGGCCGCCCCCGGCCGTACCTCCCGCAGGTCGATCACCGCGCCCCGGGCCACCCGGGCGAGCGCCCCGGCCAGGGCGGGCGCCGCCTCGGGGCAGTCGTCGTCGAGGAGCACGTCCGTGAAGTCGGTGATGGTGCCGCCGAGCTGGGTGAGGACGGGCAGCGGCCCGCGGGCCCGCATCAGGGGCGCGGCGGCGACGAGCTCGCCGCTCTCCCGTCGTACGAGCACCACCCGCAGCGCACCGGGCCGGCCGTACGAGAGCCACCAGGAGTGCAGCCAGGAGTGGGACTGGAAGGGGGTGGCGGAGGAGCAGCGCCCGTACAGCGCCGTCCACTCGGCCGCCAGCCGCCCGAACCGCTCCTCGTCACGGCAGACCTCGGTCCGCAGGGCTCTCGGGGTCATACCGCCTCCGGTTCCGGCTGGTGCGAGGAGACCGCGGGGGCGGGCACCGCCGCGGACGTGGTGGAGGGCGCGGCAGGCTGCCGGGAGTGGCGGGCCTCGCCGCGCGCGGCCGTGCGCTTCGGGCGGACGAGCAGGACCAGGCCGCCGAGAAGGCCGCCCGCACAGCCGCCGACGAGCGCGGAGAGCGCCGCAGACGGGGACACCGGGGCGACCGGCTTGGTGGCGCGCGAGAACTGGACGACCTTCACGCCCGTGCTGCCCGCGACGTGCGTGCTGTTGAGGACGAGCGCGCGGGCCACGCCGTCGGCCATGGACACGGCCTTCGCGGGCTTCTCGGCCCGGGCGGTGATCGAGATCATCGGCGCGTCGGGGGAGGTCGCGGCCTGCACGCTCGTGCGCAGCGTGTCGGCGGTGACGCCCGCCCACACCTGGGCGTCGCCGGTCACCGCGATGTCGGTGGCGACCCGCCCGTAGGCCTGGGCGAAGCCGAGCGCCGCCGCCGGGTCCGACTTCTCGGCCGGTACGACGATGACGTAACTGGTCGCCGCGTACTGCGGGGTCTTGAGCGCTCCGTATCCGCCGCCGAGGACCGCTCCGGCGAGGACGGCGGCGGGGAGCACGGCCCAGCGGCCCGGGCGGCGGAGTCCGGCGGGCGGGAAGGCGCGGGGTGGGATGGTGTTCATCGTGCGGGCTCTCTCACTTCGCGGGGGACGGGGTGGCGTGGACGGCCTGGTCGTAGAGGGACATCAACTGCCCTGCGCTGTGCGTGATGTCGTAGCGCCGGGCGGCCGCCGGCTGTGGGAGCCGGGCGAGCCGGGCGTCCCGGATGCCGCGCAGCGCGGAGATCAGCTCGGGCACGGACTCGCCGATCCGGCGCGCGCCCGGAGCCGCATCCGGCGGCAGGTCGTCGATCGCGGGGCAGGCCACGTACAGCACGGGCAGGCCCGCGGCCAGCGCCTCGACGACCGCGAGCCCGAAGGTCTCGTCGGGGGAGGTGGACACGAAGGCGTCCATGGCGGAGAGCAGTTCGGGCAGCGACGGGCCGAGCGAGGTGACGGACGGCGGGTCCTCGCAGGCCCCGACGAGCAGCACCCGGTCGGCGGCCCCGCACTCCCGGGCGATCCGCAGCAGCTCCTCGCGGTGCCCGCCCTCGCCGACGAGCAGCAGCCGGGCCTCCGGCACCGAGGCCACGGCCCGGACGAGCCGGTCGAACCGCTTCCCGGGCGCGAGCCGCCCCACCCCGCCGACGACATAGGCGTCCTCGGGGATGCCGAGGACACCCCGGGTGAGGCGGCGGGCACGGGCGTCGAAGGCGAAGCGGCCGGTCTCGATGCCGTTGGGCACCACGTGGATACGGGCCGGGGGCACGCCCCAGTCGGCGAGCCGGCGGGCCACGCTGGGCGAGACGGCGACGGTGGAGGTGCCGAGCCGCTCGGAGGCCAGGTAGAGGGCGCGGGTGCCGGTGGAGAGCGGACGGCCCTCGATCTGGGCCTCGCCGAGCGAGTGCTCGGTGGCGATGACCCGGCGGACGCCGGCGAGCCGGGCCGCGAGCCTGCCGTACACGCACGCCCGGTAGAGGTGGGTGTGGACGAGGTCGTAACGGCCCTGCCGGACGATCCGGGCGAGGCGGGGGAGCGCGCCGAGGTCGCGGTTTCCGGTCATGCCCAGGTGGGTGACGGGGGTGCCGTCGGCCTCGATGCCGACGGCGACCGCGCCGGGGTTGGTGAGGGTGACCACCCCGTGCTGGACCGGGAGGTGGCGCAGCAGGAGCCGCAGCTGCTGCTCGGCGCCGCCGATGCCGAGCCCGGTGATGACGTGCAGGACCCTCATGGCGCACCGACCGCGGCGGTCCCGGCCTGGGCCTGCGAGGGGAACACGTCGACGGGGTGGCGGCGGCGCAGCGGGTGCAGCACGCGCTTGGCCGTGAGCCGCCAGGAGGTGTCGTCCTCGCCGATGTGGACGCGGGGCAGGGCGTACGCGCCGGTGTGCGGGCCCGGGTCGATCGCGCAGGCGTGGCGGTAGCCGGCCTTCCGTACGGCGCGGATCACCCGCGGGTCGACGTCCCCGTACGGGTAGCAGAAGCCGTCCACGGTCTCGCCGGTGATCTCCTGCAGGAGCTCGCGGCTGCGCCGGGTCTCGTCCGCGAGCTCCGCGTCGTCGGCCTCGGTGAGGGCGATGTGCGTGAGGCCGTGGGAGCCGACCTCCATGCCGGCCTCCGCGATCCGCAGGATGCCGTCCTCGTCGAGGAGCGGTTTGCGCGGGCCCTCGGTGTCCCAGGCGTTCTCGCCGCCGAGCCGGCCCGGCAGGACGTAGACGGTGGCGGTGAAGCCGTGGCGGCGGAGCAGCGGCAGCGCCGAGTCGTGGAAGTCGGCGTAGCCGTCGTCGAAGGTGAGGCCGACGAGTCCCTTGGCGCGTCCGGCGGCGGTGGCGGCGAGCAGTTCCCGCACCGAGACCCCGCGCAGCCCCCGGTCGCCGAGCCAGTGCAGTTGCCGGGCGAAGCGGACGGGGGAGACGGTCACGTGGTACGGGTCGTCACCGGGGTCCGTGATCGAGTGGTACATCGCCACCCACAGGGGCGGTTTCACCCACAGGGGCGGCTTCGGCAGCAGTCGGCGCAGCGCGGTGGGGGCGGGCATGGTCGGTCCTCCGGGAGGCGGAGCGGGGCAGGGGCGGAATCTCGGGCGCCTTGGCGGCGCAGGCGATGAAGAGCAGGAAGGCGCCGGCGATGACCAGGCTCGCGACGGCGACGGCGAGGGCGGCGGAGTCGATCGCGACCGAGCAGAGCCAGCCGGCGCCCGTGGCCCACGCACCGGCGGTGGCGAGCCGGAGGAGACCCTCGCCGAGCCGGTCGACCCGGACGGGCACGGTCTGGCGGTGGGCACCGCGCAGCAGCAGGACGGCGGAGCAGGTGATGCCGAGCGCGTTGGCGGCGGCGATGCCGACGGCGCCCCAGTAGTGGGCGCCGGGGATCCCGGCGGCGGTGGTCGTGGCGAGCCCGGCGGCCATGGCGGCGGCCGGGTACCAGAGGGGTCGGGCGGCGGAGAAGTAGCAGCGGACGAGGGCGCCCACCATGGTCTGGCCGAGTAGACCGAGGGCGTAGACACGCATGACGGCGGCGGTGGCGACGGTGTCGGTACGATCGAACTCCCCCCGTTCGAAGAGGAGTTCGACGATCTTGGGGGCGACGGCGATCACCGTCGAGGCGCCCACGAGCACGACGACGGCGGCGAGCAGCAGATCCCGCTCGACCCGTCGGCGGGCCGCCTCGGTGTCGCCCGCCGCGAGCGCGCGGGCGACCACCGGGAAGCTGACCGTGCACAGCATCAGGGAGAGGATCATCGGCATCTGCGCGACCTTCTGCGCGTAGTTCAGATGCGAGATGGCCCCGGCGGGCAGCGGCGACGCGAGGAAACGCTCGATCAGCGTCTGCGACTGGCGGCAGAGCGAGAAGGCGACGACGGGCGCGATGAGGCCGAGGACCAGGATGCGCCCCTCCTGCCCGTGCCCGCCGTCGGGCGCGAGCGCGGTCGGCTCCTCCTTCGGCACCGGGCGGGCCCGCAGTTCGCGGAGGAGGGACGGGGCCTGGACGAGGACCATCAGGACCCCGCCGACCGCGACCCCGGCGGCGGCGGACCGCACCCCCCACGGCTCGCGCAGCACCAGGATCGTGCCGATGATGCCGACGTTGTACGCCACGTAGATCGCGGCCGGCGGCAGGAAGCAGCCGTGCGCGCGGAGCGCGGCCGAGCAGTACCCCACCAGCGCGAAGGACAGCACGCAGGTCGCCGTCAGCCGCGTGCAGTCGACGGCGAGCTGCGGATCGGGCAGGCCGGGCGCGAGGGCGGAGACGACCAGGGGCGCCGCCAGGACGAGTACGGCGGCGGCGACGGCGACGGTCACGGTGAGCCGCGGGAGCGTGCCGCGCACGAGGGCGCGCACCGGATCACCGAAGAGGCTGCCGGAGCGGCGGGCCAGGGCCCGGGAGAAGGCGGGCACCAGGATCAGTGCCAGCGCGTCCTCGATGAGCAGCGTCGAGGCGAACTCCGGCACCGTCCACGCCACCAGGAACGCGTCGGTCTCGGCGCCCGCGCCGAAGTACCCGGCGAGGATCTGGTCCCGTACGAGCCCGAGCAGGGCCCCGACGGCGGTGAGCCCGGCGGTCACGGCGGCGGCCTTGGCGAGGAAGCCCCGCCCCTGCACCCGGTCCGCCCCCGCCCGGACGCGCGCCCGGGCGTGCGCGCGCCGGCCGCGCGGCGGCCGCACCGGCGCCTGCGCCCGTACCCGGTCAGACCGTACGACTGTCTCGGTCCCCGCCCCCGGCAGCACCACGGCCTCCGGGGCCCACGGGGAGTCCGTGGGGCCCGGAGGCGCGGTCGGCCAGGGGTCGGTCAGCGGGGCGCCGCAGGGCGGCCGGGGAGCGGAGCGCGGGGCGCCGGGCCACGGGGTGTCCGTGGGCTCCGGCTCCCCGGCCCACGGGTCACGCACGCCGCACCTCCGCCAGCGACCACCAGGCCGCCAGGCCGAAGACCACCGACATCAGGACCGTCGAGGGGCCGCCGATGTCCGCGTAGAAGAAGTCGATCAGCTGCCAGGACAGCAGGCCCGTCGCGACGAGCGCGCAGTCCGCGCCGAGGCGCCGCCGCCGCAGTGCCCCGACGAGGAGCGCCACCCAGCTGCCCGCCAGCGCGATCAGCCCCAGGAGGCCCTGCTCGCTGAGGACCAGGAGGTACATGTTGTGCGGGGACAGCAGTGGCTGCCGCTGGAAGGCGGCGCCCGCGCCCGCCGTGTCGCTGCCGGAGGACAGCGCCAGGGAGGCGTTCGAGTCGCGGTACGCGGGGAAGCCCTTGAGGCCGACGCCCGTGACCGGCTCCGTGCTCCACATCCGCCCGGCCGCCGCCCACATCGTGTACCGGTCCGTCACCGACTGGTCCGGCGCCGCCGCCACCTGCGTGATGCTGGCGACCCGCTCCTTCACCATCGCCGAACCGATCCCGAGGCCGCCGACGAGGACGACCCCGAGCGCCCCCGCCGCGAGCGCCACCACGGCCGCCCGGCGCGGCCCGGAGAGCAGCAGCTGGATCCCGCAGGCGAGCACGGTCGCGATCCACGCGCCCCGGCTGAAGGACAGCACCAGCGGCAGGAACAGCAGCCCCGCGCAGACCAGCGCCGCCGTCCGGGTCCGGCCCGGTCCGCTGCCCAGCGCGATCCCGGTGACGACGACGAGCCCGTACGACACGACCGTCGCCATGCCCATCACGTCGGTCGGCCCGAAGGTCCCGACGGCCCGGATGTCCTCACCCATGTACGAGGCACCCGTCCCCGTCAGGTACTGGAGCACGCCCACCGCGCCCTGGAGCAGCCCGAGTCCGACGAGACCCCAGGCGACCACGGCGAAGTCCCGCCGGTCGCGGATCATCAGGAGCACGGCCGCCGGGACGAGGACGAAGATCTGGACGTAGCGGGCGACGCCCGGCAGGCTCGCCGCCGGGTCGTTCGAGGTGATCGCGGCCAGACAGATCCCGAGCACGGGCAGACCGAGGACGACGGCCGCCGCCCCGGTCAGCGGCCGGCCGCCGCCGCGCAGCACCCGCACGAGACAGATCAGGACGAGGAGCCCGGAGGCCGCGTCCGCGATCGTGCCCGTGCCGCCGGTGCCGCCCTGCGCCCCGCCACCGCCCGGGACGAGCAGCAGCGCGATCACGGCGAGGACCGGGGACAGCGCCCCGGCCCTGCGGACCCAGTCCCGTACGTCAGGACCGGCCACCGGCCCCGGCGGCGCGATCCGTACGGGGGGTTCGACCGCCGGCACCGGCGTCACGGCCGTGGCCATCCTCAGCTCCCTGTGGGTCGGACGAGCCCGGCCGCCGTACGCAGCAGGATGCAGACGTCCTGCCAGAGCGACCAGTGGTCGATGTAGTGGTTGTCGAAGCGGCAGCGGTCCTCGATCGAGGTGTCGCCGCGCAGCCCGTGCACCTGCGCCAGACCCGTCAGCCCCACCGGCATCCGGTGCCGGGCCGCGTAACCCGCGTGGATCTTGCTGAACTGGGCGACGAAGTACGGACGCTCGGGCCGGGGTCCGACCAGGCTCATGTCCCCGCGCAGCACGTTCCACAGCTGCGGCAGCTCGTCAAGGGACGATTTGCGCAGGAAACTGCCGGCCGCGCTCATCCGCCGGTCGCCCGCCACGTTCCAGCGGGTCGCCGACTCGGCGTCGTCGCTCGGCCGCAGCGTACGGAACTTGAGGAGCGTGAAGTGGCGGCCGTGCTGACCCACCCGCTCCTGCCGGAAGAGGACCCCCGGACCGTCCGAGAGCCGCACGGCGAGCGCGCACAGCAGCAGTACGGGCAGCGCGAGCGCGAGGGCGGGCGCGGCGAGCGCGATGTCGAGGGCGCGCTTGGCGGTCAACCCGCGGCGCTCGGCCAGCGGGACGATCCGCTGCCGGGCGTACCCCCACAGGTGCTCGCCCATCGGCCCGGCCTGCCGCTCGCCGCCGATCCGCCACGTCGTGCAGCCGTAGTGCTGGAAGAGCGTCACCAGACCCGGGTCGTCGTCGAGGAACACCGCCTCGCACACGCTGTTCTGGATGACCGCCCGGTGGATCTCCTCGGTCGTGGTGAGCACCGGAAGCCCGGCCTCCCCCACCGCACGGCCGGCTCCGCCCTGCTCCGGCACGCCGACGATCCCGACCGGCCGCACCCCGTACTCCGGGTGCTGGGCCGCCGCGGCGGCGAACCGGCGCGCGGCCCCCGTCCCGCCGACGACCAGCGCCGAGCGCGGCCGCTCCCGCGCCACCCGCCGCCTGCGCGCCAGCAGCAGCGAGCGGACCAGGCACACGACGGCGACATGCGTGCCGTACGCGGCGCAGAGCCGCAGCGGCCCGAACGCCAGGGCGGGGGAGTACGCGGCGATCCCGGCCGCGGCCAGGCACCAGGCCACGCCCGCGCGGGAGGCGAGCGCGGGCAGCTCGTCGAGCGCCCGGGTGTGCGCGGCCGGCCGGTAGAGCCCACCGTGCCCGTCGAGGACGAGGACCAGCGCCGCGATCGGCAGCAGCAGCCGGGCGTCCTGGTGCGCCGCGCTCAGCAGCGAGGCGGCGGCCAGGACGGCGAGGCAGTCGACCGCGACGAGCGGCCCGGCGCCGGACCGCCGCACGGCGGGGCGGCGCGGCAGCGCGAACCGGTCCGTCGTACCGCGGCGCGGCGCGAGGGAGGCGAGGCCGAAGGCCTGGCCCGCCGTGGGCCAGGGGCCCGGCGAGGAGGGAACGCTGGTACTTTCCGTGGTCACTGCGCAATCGGCTCTCTGTGTTCGGCCCCCCGCACGCCGGCCAGTTCGCGGTAGACGTCCGCGACGGCCGCGCCGGTGCGCCGGACATCGAAACTGCTGAGTACGTGTGCGTGGGCCTCGCGGCCCAGGCGGTGCCGCAGCTCCGGCCTGCCGAGGAGGCGGCCGAGAGCGGCGGCGAGCGCGGCCGGGTCCTCGGGCGGGACCAGGCACAGCGGTGCGTGGGCGGACGGCAGGCTCTCGCGGGCGCCGTCCACGTCACTGACGACGACCGGCCGGCCGCTCGCCATGGCCTCCAGGGGCGCGAGCGCCATGCCCTCCCAGCGGGACGGCAGGACGACCACGTCGGCGGCCCGGTACCAGGGGACGGTGTCGTCGACGGCGCCGGTGAAGCGGACCGAGGGGCCCGCCGCGGCCCGAAGCCGCTCGCCGTCCGGGCCGTCACCGACCAGGACGAGGCGGGCCGTGGGCACCTCCGCGAGGACGGCGGGCCAGGCGGCGAGCAGGACGTCCTGCCCCTTCTGGCGGCAGAGCCGGCCCACGCAGACGACGGTGGGTACGGGGTTGCCGGGCGGGCCGCCGGTCGCGAACCGGGCCACGTCCACGCCGTTGTGGACGACGGACCACTCCGCCACGACCCCGGCGGCCTCGCCCGTACGCCGCTCGGCCTCGCTCACGCAGAGGATCCGGTCCGCCCAGCGGGCGCCGAACCGCTCCCAGCGGCGGGCGAGCGACGCGGTCGTCCCGGAGACCGCCTCGAAGGACCACGCGTGCGGCTGATACACCGTCGGAACCCGTCCCCGCAGGGCGAGTCGGGCGCACAGCCCGGCCTTGGCGCTGTGCGCGTGGACGAGACCGGGCCGGACTGTACGGATCAGCCGCGCCAACTCCCGCGTCTCGCGTACCAGCTGGGGACCGGGGTCCCGGCCGGCCCGCCAGTCGTGGGTCTCCGCGCCCTCGTCGCGGACCGCGGCGGAGAGGGAGGTGTCCGGCGGGCAGGCGACCGCGACCCGCAGACCGGCGGCCCGCTGGGCGCGGACCAGGTCGAGGACGACACGGGCGACCCCGCCGTCACCGGGCTGGACCGCGTGCAGGACGGTGACGGACGAGGGGTCCGGCGCTTCCGGCGCTCGTGGAGGCCGCACGTCAGCGCCGGACGTCGGCCTGGAGGAAGAGCGCACCGAGCCAGACGGTGTCCTTCCGGCTGCCGAACCGGACATCGACACGATCGGCCCCCTCGCGCAGCGCCCCCCGGAGATCGAAGACGTCGGAGTCGTATCCCAGAGTGTTCGTACCATCGGGATAGCGGACCGTCCGACCGGGGCCGAATTCGGTGATGCTGGAGTTCATGACGTCGTCCGCGGAATTAGCGGAATCGGCCATTCGGACGCTCTTGGACGGACTCGTTTCCACCGCCAGGTAATCACCGGAAGTGCCGCGGTCGCCGTCATAGGCGATCACGCCGAGCCGCCCGTCCGTGCCCTTCGGATATCGGTTTCCGTCGATCGGGACGCGCAGCTCACCATCCCCAGGACCGACCGTTTCGAAACCGTCCCAGACGCCCATCCGGCGCAGTGGTTCCGAAGCCTTCTCGTACGCGGCGACGAGCGTCCAGCCGCCCCAGCCGCCCACCTTCGAACGCCCCATGGCCACATTGACCTGGGCGACGGTCCACTGCCCCGAGCGGGCCGAGCGGACCAGCTCGGTGACGTCGGCGGAGGCCTGGAAGGCGTCGGCGCCCTCGGCGGTGCGGTGACCGATCAGGGTGTCGGCGAGGAGCGCCTTGTACGCGCCGCCGGGCTCGGCGATCAGCACGCGCCCGTTGTCGGCCGGCGGCTTCTGCTCGCCCACCCGCAGGTTCCCGCCCCAGTACAGACGGGCCCAGCTCACCCGGGCACCCGAGGGAACCGGCAGCTCGGCGCGGCTGGAGTTGTACGTGTTGGGGTCGCTGTCCACGTCGACGTACGCGATCGAGGCGTCGTCGTTGACCGACTCGGTGCCCTGCGCGCCCTTCGCCGAGGTGTTGGCGGCCCGCACGATCCCGCCGTGCTGCTCGGCCTCGTAGCGCGGGGCGAACGCAACGCGGACGGCCTCACCCGGCTCGGCCTCACCGGGCTGGGGCGCGGCGGCGGAGGCGACCGGCAGCGCGACGGACAGGACCGCGCACGACAGGGCGCACACCACACCGCGACGCACAGCAGGAAACGCTGAATTCCGCATACAGGTTCTCCGCTTTGATGAGAGGAGGAAGGGAAGACCCGAGAAGGCCGGGAGAGGGGGAGGTGTCGTCCGCACAGAATGGGTGAACGCGCGGCCGGCCCGTAAGCAACGTTCGGGAAAGTTATAACCCCGATGCGGGGCGATAGTAAGCATTAGATGCTCGGAAACGCTAACTCCCGTATCTGTGCGGCAGGTTCCTCGTTGAGCGTGTTGCGCCATTCCGCGCCCAGTCGCTCCAATGGCCCTCTTATGGCCCAAAGATCGGTTGAACGTCACCCGTTCGGGAGAGCAACCGATGAAACGCCGCTGCGTTGTTGAGGGAGCCGGGCCGAACAGTCCGCGCAGTCCGAGTTGGATGAATTCGATCGAGGAGCACTTCTCCATGTCCCGTATCGCCAAGGCCGTTGTCCTGACCGTGGGTGCCGCCGCCGCGGTCGCCGGTGCCGCCGGTGTCGCCGCCGCCGACTCCATCGCCGAGGGTGCGGCCGTGAAGTCCCCGGGCGTCGGCTCCGGCAACGTCGTCCAGGTCCCGGTGCACATCCCGGTCAACGTCTGCGGCAACACCGTCAGCGTCATCGGTGCGCTGAACCCGGCCTTCGGCAACACCTGCGTCAACGCCTGATCTCGCACAGCGGATCGGTCCTTCCGAAGCCGGTGCGCCCACCCCCGTCGGGGTGGGCGCACCGGCTTTTTCCTTGCGGGGTCTGGTGGGCTACTCGTTCGGCCGCACCCTCGTGCGCCGCTCCGTGCAACGGCGCACGCCCCTTCGGGGGGCAGGCCAGCGGCAGGGATTCACTCGAACGGAGGCGTGGCGCTCAGTAGTTCCCCGGTTGCGGAGGGCTATACCCGCAGGCACGTTGGGAGAGCAGTTGTCCGACGCATAAGGAAAAGGAACACATATGCGTCCCCTGGCTACACGCCGCTTCACCGCCCTGGCGATATCCGCCGCCATCACCCTCGGCGCGGCGGGACCCGCCGCCGCCGGCGAGCACCATCCGTCCTCCGCGGCCGACCGGGCCGCCCACGCACCCCTCCCCGAAGCCGCCGCTCTGCTGCCCCAGGCCGAGGCGCTCGGCGACCTCGGCGCGGTGACGGCACCCGTCGCCGAACTCGTCACGGCCGCGCTCAAGGCCGACGCGGGCCAGCTGCCCGCGGCCGACGCCGACGCCCTCAAGAAGAAGATCGCGGCAGCCGTCGAGCAGGCCAAGGACGCGGCCCCGGCGCCACTGCCGGAAACCCCCGCGCCCGACGTCCCGGCACCCGACCTCCCCGCGCCCGATCTCCCGGCCCCGGACCTGCCCGCCCCGGACCTCCCGGCGCCGGACCTGCCCGCGCCGGATCTCCCGACGCCGGACCTGCCCGTGACGCCGCCCGCCGTCGAGACCCCGGTGGGTCTTCCGGCGAAGCCGCCGGTGACGCTCCCCGTCGCCGCCGGCGCGAAGGCCGCCGCCGGCAGCGCCGCACCCGCGGACGTCGTGGACGACGCCCTCGCCACGGTCGAGAAGGCGGTCGCCGATCTGCTCGCCGCCGTCACCTCGGGTGACGCGGCCGGAGTCGTACCGCAGGTGACCGCGACGCTGACGTCGCTGGTCAACCTCGCAGTCGCCACCGTGCTCGGCAGCGGCCTGCCCGCGCCGAACCTGGCCGGCCTGCCCGCACTCCCGGCGCTCCCGGTCACCGCGCCCGAGCTGCCCGTCGACCCGCCCGAGCTGCCGGTCGACCCGCCGGAGCTGCCGGTGAAGCCGCCGGTCGGCGTCCCCGACGTGCCGGTCAAGCCCCCGCTGCCCGTCAGGTAGTCCCCGCACAGGCCCGTACCGGCCCGGCAACCGCCGAGCCGGTACGGGCTTTCGCATGCGACAAATGTCGAGAAATCCTTCCTTCCGGAGTTTCCGGGGGAGGGCGCCTCTCGTTACAGAAGGCGAAGGAACACAGGGGATTCGGCCAAGAAGCCCGTGTGGAACGTGACGTGAAAGTACAGAGGAAGGATTCTCCCCATGAAGTCCACCAAGGTCGCCGCGGTCGTCGCCGGTTCGCTCGTGGCGCTGGGTGCCGCCGCTCCCGCCATGGCCACGGAGGCGCTGACCCCCACCAGCCTGAACGGTGGGCTGGAGGCGATCGCCGCCAATGGACTGAAGACGGACATGCTGAGCAGCACCACGGACGGCTCCCCGGTGAAGACCGCCACGGACACCCTGGGCCAGCTCAACGAGGCCGGCAAGGGCGGCTCCGCGCTGCTCGGCGGCCTCCCGCTGGGCGGCTGATCGAATGATTTTCTGATCGGCCGCCGTGTGGCCCCCGCTCCGCGCGGGGCCCCGCTCCCTACTCTCTGGTCCATCCACGCGAACGTCTGCGTGGGCTGGCCGGTCGGAGCGAGGGGGGATCCTCGCCGGTCTCTCCCTTTCTCCAGAGGAAGAGCGGTATGCGGTCCATCATCAGCAGGAAAATTCTCACCGCGGCGGCAGTCACCGGCATTCTGTCGCTCACCGGCGGATTCGCCCTCGCCGCCAACTCCCACGCGGGTACGGGCGATTCCCCCGGCCCCGGTATGGGGGGTCAGGTCCAGGCGCCGCTTCCGGCGGACGTCTGCGGCAAGAGCATGGAGCTCGGCGGATTCGTCGCGGCAGCCGTCGGAGACCTCTGCGCCCAGGTGGACGACCCCGGCGGCTACGGCGACGAGCCGGGCGAGCCGACCCACCCGGGCGAGCCGACGGAGCCCCAGACGACTCCGCCGCACACGGAGCCGCCGCAGACCGAACCGCCCCACACCGAGCCGCCGCACAGCACGCCCCCGCCGACCAACCCGGACGAGCCGGGTGAGTGCGAGGCCCCCGCCCCGGGTGAGGAGCCGGAGCCGGGTTGTGAGGAGCCGACGACTCCGCCGACCAGCCCGCCGTGGACCCCGCCGACGAACCCGGACGAGCCGGGTGAGTGCGAGGAGCCCGAGCCCGGTGAGGAGCCGGAGCCGGGTTGTGAGGAGCCGACCACTCCGCCGACCACTCCGCCCACCTCCCCGCCGTGGACCCCGCCGACGAACCCGGACGAGCCGGGTGAGTGCGAGGAGCCCGAGCCCGGTGAGGAGCCGGAGCCCGGTTGTGAGGAGCCGACCACTCCGCCGACGAGCCCGCCGACCAGCCCCGACGAGCCGCCGACCGACGAGCCGAGCAACCCGACGACCCCGCCGGGCCCCGAACTCCCCGACACCGGCAGCGACCCCGCGCTCATGGGCGCGGCCGCCATCAGTGCCGCGCTGATCATCGGCGGCACCGTCGTCTACCTCCGGGGCGGACGGATCTCCCGCCGTCACTGATGCCGGGGGACTGACGTCGCGGACTGACGGAACGTCAATCAGGGCCCTCGCCTTCACCGGTGAGGGCCTCGGGCGTTGCTGCACACGGGGGTATTCCGCCACGTTTCCCCCGAACGCCTCGTTCTACAGCGCATGACTCTGCGCTCTCACGCCGGCATGGGAATCCTCATGACCGCGCTCGCCTCCGCTGCTCTGGCCGCCCCGGCCGCCGCCGTCGAGGCACCTGTGATCGTCCCGCTCCAGGGCCTGGAGCCGGTGCTCCCGATGGACGCCCCCACGGTGGCCAGCGGAGTGCCCGTGACGGTACCCGGTGCGCCCACCGGCTTCCAGAAGGGCCTCGGCGCCCTGCCGGACGTCGCCCTGCCCAGCGTGCCGCTCACCGGCACCCTCCCGAAGACCGTCGTGGACGCGCCGCTGCCCGAGGTCCTGGACGGCAGCGACCCCGGCCGGGCCCTCCTCAGCAGCCCGCACTCGGAGATGAAGGCCGCCACCCCCGGCGCCGTCCTCGGCAATCCGGTGGAGGCCCCGCGCGGCAACGGGCTCGCCGGACTGCCGGACCTGGCGAAGCCTCAGGTCGGCCTGCTCACCCCCGTACTCAGCGGCGCTCTCGACCCCCAGCTGGGTCTTGCCCCGAACGCGCACTGACGCGGGGACGCCCCCCCCGGGCGGGTGAAGACACGATTCTTCCCCGCCACCCCGGGGATTGTTGATCGTTACAGAGAAGGCTCGTCGCATGGCCATGGCCCGTGGACCGAGGACCGTCCCGCCGTATCCGGCGGCGGGCGTCCTCCGGTCCACGGGCCAATCTTTTCGGATCTTTTCGGATTTCCCCCTTCTCTTTCGGCTCAATGACCGTGACCAGTCCCGGTGACGGGCGTTGTAGGGGAGTCGGCCGTGATTCCTGCGGTCGCTTTCCACGTCCAAGGAGTTCTTGATGTCTCGCATCGCGAAGGCTGCCGCTGTTCTTGCCGGCACGGGTGCCGTTGCCCTCAGCGGAGCCGGCCTGGCCGTCGCCGACTCGGGCGCGGAGGCCGTCGCCGCCCACTCGCCCGGTGTCGCCTCCGGCAACGTCGTCCAGGTCCCGGTCCACGTCCCGGTCAACCTCTGCGGCAACACCGTCAGCGTCATCGGCCTGCTCAACCCGGCCTTCGGCAACACCTGCGTCAACGCCGACGGTCACGGCCACGGTGACGGCGGCTACGGCGGCTGATCCCCCCCTGCTCCACACACGTGTCCCCCCGACCCACCGGGCCGGGGGGACACGTGTGTGCGCGGCGTCAGGCGTACCGGTAGATCCGGCTGTGGTCGAACAGCTCCGCCGGGGTGACCCCCCAGGGCGCCATCGGCTGGTGCCGCGCGACGACCTTGCGGTACTGCGCGTCCCCGAGGGGCGGCGGTTCCGCCGGCAGGTACGCGGCGCCGGGGTTGCGCTGCTGCCACCGTGACCAGATCAGGTCGACGAAGGAGTGGTGCAGCCAGAAGACCGGGTCGTTGACGGAGCCGCCGCCCAGCATCAGCCCGCCGACCCAGCGGTGGACCCGGTTGTGGATCCGGAACCGCTCGTTGCCCTGGCCCGGGGCCCAGCCCTCCAGCCGGTTGCGGAAGCCGGAGGCGCTCGTCGAGTTCCAGGGCGCCACGTCGTACGTCCGCTCCCGCATCACCTCGTCGAGCTGGGCCTGCGTGGGGAGCGCGATCGGATCGCGCGGCCGGCCGAAGTCCCTGGTCAGGAAGCGGGTCTCGGTCATCCCGTACGTGACGTTCCACCGTCCGGCGGAGTGGGCGAACGGGCCGGTCATGACCTGGAGGTCGGAGCGGCGGCCGTTGCCGCCCAGGAAGTCCTCGCCCCAGATCGACGAGGCCGGGCTGTTGTCCCGGGTCCAGTCCCAGTACGGGACGGAGACCGTCCCGTCGATCCGGCGCAGGGCCTGCTCGAAGTCCAGCAGGAACCTGCGGTGCCAGGGCAGGAAGCTCGGGGCCATGTGGGCGGTCCGCAGCCGGCCCTCCCCGTCGGCCGTGTAGTGGTCGATGTGGGTGCGGACGAACTCGTCGTACGTGCCGGTCCGCTTGAGCTCCAGGACGGCGGCGACGAACTTCCGGCGCTCGGCGCCGGTCAGGTCGCGCTGGTTCTTACGCGTGTACACCACGCGGGCTCCCTCCCGTCGGGTCGGTGTGGACGCCGTGGGCGGCGGCGAACCGGGACAGCGGGGCCGCCCCCAGCTCGTCCACGGCGGCGCGGGTGGCCGCCAGCGGCGTCGGGCAGGACGCGTAGTGGTCGATCGGCGAGACGTATCCGCCGTCGGCGCAGCGCATCAGGTGCAGCGGCCGGCCGTCGACGAGGGCGACCGGCACGCCGCCGGGTCCGGAGAAGCCCCGGATGCGGCGGCCTCCGTACATCTCGTCGAAGGCGAGCGGGTCGCGCGGAGCCCCGGACGGCTCGCCCGACGGGGTACGGCTCGCGATGCGGCCGAGCGCGCCACCGGTGAAGGCGGTGACCGCCAGAGCGAAGAGGGACCGCAGTGCGACGCGGCGCGGGACGATCATGAGTGATCTCCTCGGGTCGGCAATTGCCCTCAGGGCACAACGATGAAAACCCGGTTTCGTTGCGCCGGAAATGCCGGCGGCGCGACTATCGACCGTTCGGGTGAAAGCGGTGCGGGGAAAGGGTGGTTGGCCCCTAGCATCCGTATTCATGACCACTTCCAATGTCGTTTCCTCGGCGCGCAGCGCCTCTCCGCTGGGAACTCTCACGGTGATCCCGTGGTCCAGCGAGCCCTCCGCCGATTCGGCGGGCACGCCGTTCCTCATGGCGTATTCGCTCGGCGACGGCCGGGACGGCCCGGAGGCCGGTCAGCAGGCGATGCGGGCGGCCCTGGAGTCCATGGGCCTCTCGGTCGGCGACCGGCTGTTCGACCTGGAGAAGGACGCCGGGATCAGCGCCTCGCTCCTCGTCGAGGGCGGCTCCGTCGTCCTCAACCTGCCCTTCCTGAAGGTGCAGTGCCCGGTGCCCGACGAGTGGGAGGCCGCCGCCCGCGAGCGCGGACAGGTCTACTTCATCTGCTCCGTGCGCCCCTGGCCCGACGCGGTCCCCGGGCAGCCGGTCGACGAGGCGCGGCTGCGCTCCTTCGTCTCCGACGAGGAGATGCTCGCGGAAAGCGCCCACGTCCTGCTGCCGATCCGGCGCCTGCAGGGCTGAGCGGGAGAGAACGGAAGGGGTCGCGGCATGGCGGCGACGGACGTGCGGGGCGGGGTGCCCGGGCAGCGGCAGGAGGAGTCCGCGCGGGAGACCGCGGGGGCGGGGCTCGGCGCGAGCCGGGCCTTCGCCTGGATGCTGGTGGTCACCGGGGCGGCGGGCCTGCTGGCCGGCTGGGTGATCACCATCGACAAGTTCAAGCTCCTGGAGGACCCCGGCTTCCAGCCCGGGTGCAGCCTGAACCCGGTCGTCTCCTGCGGCAACATCATGAAGAGCGAGCAGGCGGCGGTCTTCGGCTTCCCCAACCCGATGCTCGGGCTCGTCACGTACGCAGCCGTCGTCGCCGTCGGTGCCGGGCTGCTCGCCGGGGCCCGCTACCGGGGCTGGTTCTGGCTCGGCCTCAACGCCGGGATGCTGTTCGGCGTCGGCTTCTGCACCTGGCTGATGTACCAGTCGCTGTACGAGATCAACGCGCTCTGTCTCTGGTGCTGCCTGGCCTGGGTCGGCACCCTCGTCATGTTCTGGTACGTGACCGCGCACAACGTCCGGGCGGGGCTGCTGCCCGCCCCGGCCGGGGTGCGGACCTTCCTCGGCGAGTTCGCCTTCGCCCTGCCTGTCCTGCACACCGGGATCATCGGGATGCTGATCCTGACCCGCTGGTGGGAGTTCTGGACCAGCTGACGTGAACCTCCTCCCCTGGCTGTCCTGGCCGCGGGCCGCACTGACCGTGCTGCTCGCGGCCGTTCTCGTGCTCCTGCTTCCGTACGAGCGGCTCGCGCCCGGCGGGCGGCACACCGGGAGCCGGGCCCCGGTGGCGCCCGAGCCGCTGCCCGGCGTGCCGTCCGGCTTCTTCACCGGCTCCGACGAGACGGGGGTGCGGCGGATCGCGCAGGTGCAGGCCTGGCTCGGCGGCGGGACGCTGACCGTCGGGCACACCTACCTGCCCGGTGACCGCTGGTCCAACATCGAGGGGCACCCGGCGCTCTTCGGGCCCTGGGCGCGCTGGATGGAGGAGCGGCCGGGCCGGCTCTTCGTCCTGAACGTGCCGCTGCTCGACCGGAACGAGGAGGGGCTGCCGGACGCGGAGGTGCGGGCGGGGCTGCGGCGCGGCGCGGGCGGCGCCTTCGACGCGCACTTCCGGGTCCTGGGGGAGCGGCTCGTCGAGCACGGGCTCGGCGACGCGGTCCTGGTGCTCGGCTGGGAGATGAACGGCACCACGTACAGCCATCGCTGCGGTCCGGACCCGACGGCCTGGAAGGCGTACTGGCGGCGGGTCGTGGGGGTGCTGCGGGGGGTGGCGGGGCAGCGGTTCCGCTTCGACTTCACACCGAGCCGGGGGCTCGACGCCGTGGCGTGGCCGCTCTGCTACCCCGGGGACGACGTCGTCGACATCATCGGGATGGACGCCTACGACCAGCCGGCCGGGCTCTCCTTCGAGGAGCAGGTGACCGAGGAGTACGGGCTCGAGCACCATGTGCGGTTCGCGGCGGCGCACGGGAAGCCCGTCTCGTACCCGGAGTGGGGGCTCTTCAGGAACGGGGACAACCCGGTGTACGTGCGGGGGATGCTCGACTGGTTCGCGGCGCACCGGCCCGTCTACCAGACGGTGACGGACTACTGCCCGCACGGAGTGTGGGAGTGCGCGGACAATCCGGAGTCGGCGCGGATCGTCAGGGGAGCGCTGGGGGCGCCGGCCGGTCCGTGAAAGGGACCGGCCTCGCCGTCCGCCGCCTCGCGGCCGTCAGGCGTGCTGGTAGGCCACCAGGGAGATGCCCACGTAGTGGGCGATGAACGCGGCCAGGGTCAGCGAGTGGAAGACCTCGTGGAAGCCGAAGTAGCGCGGGGACGGGTTCGGGCGCTTGATGCCGTAGATGACCCCGCCCGCGCTGTAGAGCAGTCCGCCGACGATCACCAGGACGAGGACGGCGATGCCGCCCGTGCGCATGAAGTCGGGCAGGAAGAAGACGGCGGCCCAGCCCATCGCGATGTAGCAGGGCGTGTACAGCCAGCGAGGGGCGCCGACCCAGAAGACGCGGAAGGCGATGCCCGCGAGGGCCGCCGCCCAGATCGCCCACATGAGCGGCTCGGCCGTGGAGTCGGGGAGCAGCAGCAGTGTGAGCGGGGTGTAGGTGCCCGCGATGATCAGGAAGATGTTGGCGTGGTCGAGGCGCCGGAGGATGGCCTCGCCGCGCGGGCCCCAGGTGCCGCGGTGGTACAGCGCGCTGATGCCGAAGAGCAGGCAGGCGGTGAGGGCGAAGATCCCGCAGGCGATGCGGGCGCGGGGCGAGTCGGAGAGGGCGACGAGGACGATGCCCGCGACGATCACGGCGGGGAACATGCCGGCGTGCAGCCAGCCTCTGAGCCGGGGCTTCGTCGGGAGCGCCGGGGGGTTCCCGACCGACGGCGGGTTCTCGGCCGGGGTCACTTCCGGCGTGGCTGCAGTCATGACAACGAATCGTACCTACGCGTCCGTAGGTCCCGGATATGAGTGGCGATGCTCACGTGGGCGGCCCTCTGGACATATGGGCGCTAACATCGGATGATCAAATGAGTGCGGTCGGCACCGGATGAGCAGCTACGAAGCATCCGGGTCGCGGCCCCCACGGGGCATACACCAAAAAAACCCCTCAACAAGGAGCAATCGTGGCGCGCGACAACGCGGCTCCCACCACCGTCCCGACCCAGCACCAGGAGCTCGTCTCCTGGGTGAACGAGATCGCCGAGATCACCCAGCCGGACAGCATCGTCTGGTGCGACGGGTCCGAGGCGGAGTACGAGCGCCTGTGCGAGGAGCTCGTCGCCAAGGGGACCTTCACGAAGCTCGACCCGGTCAAGCGGCCGAACTCGTACTACGCGGCCTCCGACCCCTCCGACGTCGCGCGCGTCGAGGACCGCACCTTCATCTGCTCCGAGAAGGAGGAGGACGCGGGCCCGACCAACCACTGGAAGGCCCCGGCCGAGATGAAGGAGCTCTTCGCGGGCTCCGAGGGCATCTTCCGCGGCTCGATGCGCGGCCGCACCATGTACGTCGTGCCCTTCTGCATGGGCCCCGTCGGCTCCCCGCTCTCCGCCATCGGCGTCGAGATCACGGACTCCGCCTACGTCGCCGTCTCCATGCGCACGATGACCCGCATGGGACAGCCCGTCCTGGACGAGCTCGGCACCGACGGCTTCTTCGTCAAGGCCGTCCACACCCTCGGCGCCCCGCTCGCCGAGGGCGAGGCCGACGTGCCGTGGCCCTGCAACACCACCAAGTACATCTCGCACTTCCCCGAGAGCCGCGAGATCTGGTCGTACGGCTCGGGCTACGGCGGCAACGCCCTGCTCGGCAAGAAGTGCTACGCGCTCCGCATCGCCTCCGTCATGGCGCGTGACGAGGGCTGGCTCGCCGAGCACATGCTGATCCTCAAGCTCACCCCGCCGCAGGGCGAGTCCAAGTACGTCGCGGCCGCGTTCCCGTCCGCCTGTGGCAAGACGAACCTGGCCATGCTGGAGCCCACGATCTCCGGCTGGACCGTCGAGACCATCGGCGACGACATCGCCTGGATGCGCTTCGGCGAGGACGGTCGCCTCTACGCGATCAACCCCGAGGCCGGCTTCTTCGGCGTCGCGCCCGGCACCGGCGAGCACACCAACGCCAACGCCATGAAGACCATGTGGGGCAACTCCGTCTTCACGAACGTCGCCCTCACGGACGACGGCGACGTGTGGTGGGAGGGCATGACCGAGACGGCGCCCGCGCACCTCACGGACTGGAAGGGCAACGACTGGACGCCCGCGTCCGAGACGCCGGCCGCCCACCCGAACGCCCGCTTCACCGTCCCGGCCGGGCAGTGCCCGATCATCGCGCCCGAGTGGGAGGACCCGAAGGGCGTGCCGATCTCGGCGATCCTCTTCGGTGGCCGCCGCGCCTCCGCCGTCCCGCTGGTGACCGAGTCCTTCGACTGGAACCACGGCGTCTTCCTCGGTGCGAACGTCGCCTCCGAGAAGACCGCCGCCGCCGAGGGCAAGGTCGGCGAGCTGCGCCGCGACCCCTTCGCCATGCTGCCGTTCTGCGGCTACAACATGGGCGACTACATGGCCCACTGGGTCAAGGTGGGCGCCAACGCCGACGCGGCGAAGCTGCCGAAGATCTACTACGTGAACTGGTTCCGCAAGAACGACGCGGGCAAGTTCGTCTGGCCCGGCTTCGGCGAGAACAGCCGCGTCCTGAAGTGGATCGTCGAGCGCCTGGAGGGCAAGGCCGAGGGCGTCGAGACCCCGATCGGCATCCTGCCGACCCCGGAGTCCCTCGACACCGAGGGCCTTGACCTGCCGGCCGAGGACCTGGAGTTCCTCCTCAAGGTCGACCGTGACGTGTGGCGCGAAGAGGCCGCCCTCGTCCCGGACCACCTGAACACCTTCGGCGACCACACGCCGAAGGAACTGTGGGACGAGTACAACGCGCTCGTGGAGCGCCTGGGCTAGTCCCTTCGAGACTCGTGGTGGGTTGCCCCGAAACACCGCCCTGACCAGTGGGGTCACGACGGCCCACCACGACGCATCCGGCCCCTGGAGCCCCCTCAGGCTCCGGGGGCCGGCGCATGTGCGCTACAGGATCGGCTGGCCGGCCTCGACGGTGGCTATCGCCCTGCGGCAGGCGTCGCGGAAGCTCACGAACTTGTCGTTCCAGGTCGTCGCGCGAGCCCCGCGGGAGGAATGGTCGTCGAAGAGGCTCTCGCGCAGCTTCGTGGTCAGCTCCAGCTGGGCGCCCATGGCGAGCATCGTGCGGTTGCACGGGTTGTTGACGTGGCTGCCGTTGAACTCGGCGAGCGTGGCGGAGTACCGGGGGTCGTAGGCGTCGACCGCCTGGAAGCCGGCGTTGTTGATCTCGGTCACCAGGGCCGTGCGGAACGCGGCGTTGAGGCCGCCGACGACGGCGACGGCGAGGTCTCCGGTCGGCGGGTAGACGGCTGTGGGCAGGTTGAGCTGCTCGAACTTGCAGCCGTGCAGGGACAGGACGTTGAGGTGGCTCGCCACGGTCGCCAGGGCGACGTGGTCGTCACAGTTCTTCGAGGTGACGTGCAGGACGTCGTTGCCGCTGGAGAGCAGGCCCTCGAACATGAAGTAGTCGTGCACGGTCGGCAGGATCGGGTCGCCCGCGGGGTCGCCCCTGTCTTCGCCCGGGGCGCTGCCCGGGCTGTAGCCGGCGATGCCCAGGCACAGCTCACTCGTACCCTTCTCGATGCCGCCGCCGTGCAGCGCGAGGATCGCGGTGCGCTGGAAGGGGTACTTCTCGCTCATCTTGAGGTCGAACTGCTGGTGGCGGCGGTAACGGCGGCTGTACGAGGTGCCCTCGACCAGTTTCGTGTCCTTGTAGAGGGCGGTGTTCGAGGTGTACTCGGTCGGGGCCGGAAGCGTCTCCACCGACGGCAGGGCGGCCGCCGCCGGGGTGGCGGAGGCGAGTTGGCCAAGGACCGGGGCTCCCGCCGTGGCCGCCGCGGCCAGCGCGGTCAGGATGCTGCGGCGGGAGGCGGACTGCTCGAAAAGTGTCATGTGCGGACCGTAGCCGATCAGTTGCCGCGCCCTTCCACGTATTCCGTGTGGATGTGCTGACGGATCTCCTCCGCTTCCTGGAGAGCGGTGGCGATCGCCGTCGCCTCCTCGTGGAGCGCGGTCAGCTGGCGGTCGAGGTGACTCTCCGGCGCGTCCGCGCCCGAGGTGAACCGCGACCACCACCGCGTCCGTACGAAGGTGTCGACGGCCTCCGGGACGTCCAGGCGGACCGCCCTGGCCAGGACGTGGAGGTGCTCCGGGTCGCTCACCCAGCCCGGTTCGAGCAGGGCCTCGATCAGGGTGTCGAGCGCGGTGAGCCGCTCGCGGGCGGCCGAAGGCAGCTCCACCTCGGTCAGATACGCGCGCAGCTTGGTGAAGTCGGCCCGCAGGTCGTCCAGTTGCTCGTCGGCGCTCGGGAAGCGCGGGGTGTCCGGGCGCTCGGGTGGGGCGATCAGCGCCCCCGCCCCGTACAGGCCCACGACGACGAGCGGCCAGAGGGAGCCCGCGGCTCCGGTGAAGGTGACCGCGAGGCCTGCCAGGCCGGCGGCGCAGCCCGTCAGGTTCTTGCGGGACTCGGCGTACCGCAGGAGACGGTTACTGGTAGCCACGGATCTCCTCGAAGGCGCCGTCCAGCGAACCCTGTTGGGCGTCGAAGAGCTTGCCGCCGGTCAGGCTCGCGATGTGGTCGAGCTCGCCGCGGTCGGAGTCCCCGAAGAGGATCGGGAAGACCGGGGTGCGCTGCTGCTCGGCGGGCAGGGAGCGGTAGAAGGTGTCGAAGGCGGAGGCCGGGTCGCCGTCGGTGTTCTCCCCGTCCGTCATGAGGACGATCGAGGTGAACGCGTCGCCGCGGGCCGTGCCGAGGAAGCGGTACGCCTCCTGGACGCTGGAGTAGATCGCGGTGCCACCGGAGGCCGAGAGGCCGCCCGCGTCGCTCCGGATCGCGTCCTGCGCCGCCTTCGGCGAGGCCGGGTCGACCTTGTGCGTACGGACCTCGCCCTGCTTCACCGCGGAGCCGAAGGGCATCAGGGTGACCTCCTCCCGGTCCCGGAAGTCGCCGGTGAGCTCGGCGAGCGCCGTCTTGAGGCGTTCGAGGCGCTCGCCCGCCATGGAGCCGGAGGTGTCGAGGACGTAGACCGTGCGGGAGGGCCTGCGCAGGGTGTTGTCGTAGGCGTCGAGCAGGCCGTCGGCGACGGCCCGGCTGCCGGGGAACGGCAGCTCACGGCGCTTGTCGTCGGCGAGCGCGGAGGCCGGCGGGACGTCGAGGACGACGGGGCGGCGCAGGGTCGACTCCGTGATCCGGCGCTGGGCTTCCGGGGTGCGGAGGTAGTCGGTGAGGCGCCGTGCCGCGTCCTTCGCCTCCGGGCGGGCGGAGGTGAGGAGGGTGAGCGGGTAGTCGGCGGTGACGACACCGTCGGTCGGCCGGATCACGGTCAGGTCCCCGGCCTGGAACGAGGACAGGAGCACCGACTCGTAGTTGACGAGCGCGTCGACGTCGGCGCGGCGGCCGTAGGCGGTCGCGAGCCAGCCGGAGGAGCCGGAGGTCAGCTTCTGGCCGGTGAAGAACTCCTTGAGCTTCGGAGTGGCCCGGCGCACATCCGCCTCGGTGAGGGCGGACTGGGCGCCGGACAGCCCCGAGGCGACCGAGACGAGCGCGGAGAAACCGGAGTTGGAGCGCATCGGGTCGGTCATGCCGTACGTCAGCTTCCCGTCCGCGACCGCCTTGTGCAGCTGGGACCAGGTGACCTTCGCGGGGTCCCAGCCGAGGCGGGTGACGACGGCCGGCCGCACCCCGAGGGCCACGGGCGAGGCCATGATCGGGGTCTCGCTGGTGATCCGCCTGGCGGTGTCCGGGCGGAGCCGGAGGTAGTCGTTGGAGGAGAGCCAGATCGCGTCGTAGGCCCCGTCGGCCTTCCCGGAGGCGATCTGCTCGACGGCGTCGAGGGTGCCGACGTAGGTGGGACGGACGGTGACGCCGGTCTTCCGCATGGCCGTGTCGAGGACGGGCTCCATGTCGGCGAGCTCGGAGGAGGCGAGGACCCGCAGGACGCCGGGCGTGAAGCTGCTGCCACGGCCGTCGGGGTCGCCGTCCGGGCCGTCGGTGTGATCGCCGCAGGAGCTGCCGGTGGCGGTGACGAGCAGCGCGAGGGCGAGGGCGGCGAACGTCCGCCTCGGGAATCGGGGACGGGAGCGGGGGCGGGAGCGGGTGAAGGTGGTCATGCGGGGCCGCCACCCTCCAGGGCGCTGGTCCGCCGGCTGCGGTCCACGTGTGCGCTCGCCTGCTGGAGTTCGGAGGTCAGGGACTGGACCGTGGCCGCCATCGACTCCGTCGCCCGCACCTTGTACGTGTCGATGGCGTCGAGGGTCGTGTAGATCTGCTGGAACGCCGCACGGAGCGTCTCCGCGCCCACCGCCGGGTTCGCCGCGATCTCGTGGATGTCGTCGGCCTGCTGCGACAGCATCGCGGCGTTGCCGAGGATCAGGTCCTCGGTCGTCGACCGCAGGACGTTCACCTGCTCCGTGACCGTCCGCTGGTGCTCCAGGGCGGTGGCGAGCATCACGGCGATCCGGAGCGCCGACAGGGTGGTCGTCGCCGCCCGGTCCACGCCCTTGATCAGCTCGTCGTTGTTCCGGCGGACCACGTCCATCGCCATGTACCCCTGCGCGCAGACGGCGAGCTGGGTCAGCAGGTCCTGGTGCTTCTGGCGGACCGGGAAGAGGATGTCGGCGCGGAGCGCGTCCGCCTGGGCCCGGTCGGGGGCGAGGGCGACGCGCTCCTCGACGGCCGCGTCGAGGGCCTCGGTGAGCACCGCGTACTCCTGGAGCTTGCCCATGGTCTCCCACAGGCGGGCCCGCTCGGTCTGCAAAGCGGCGTTGTCCCGGGCCAGTTCGTCCTGTCCGCTGCGCAGCGAGCCGACGATCCGGTTCAGGGTGGCCTGCGAGGAGGCGTACTTGGCGACGTGGTCGCGCAGCTTGTTGCCGCCGGGCAGCTTGGACAGCAGCCCCTTGATGCCCTTGGCGGGGGTGTCCCGGGGGTCCAGGTCCTCGACCGTGCGCCGGAGTTCGACGAGGGACGTGCCGACCCGGCTCTGCGCGTCGCCGCCCGGCGTACCCCTGCCGAGCGAGCGGACCGTGCGGTCGAGCATCCGGTTCGACTGCTGGGCGGCGGAGCGCATCTCGCCCGCGCCGAGCGCCGTGATCTCGCCGACGCGGCCCGAGAACTCGGGGGAGCGCGGGTCGAGACCCTCGATCGAGCCGACGTACTCGGCGGCCCGCCGGGACATCTCGGTACGGGTGGCCTCGTCCAGCGGCACGAGGCCGGCGGCCGCCTGCTCGGAGCGGACGGGCGCCACCGGCTCGGGCGGGGTGAGGACGAGCGGGCTCTCGTGCCCGGGCGGGGTCAGGGACATCGTTCTTCTCGGATCCTCGGGCGTGGTCATGCGGTGTCCCCCTGGTCGCGGGCCCGCAGCGCCATCTCGTGCAGCACCTTGCTGGTGGGCACGGGCGCCTGGCGGACACCGGTGAGTGTCTGGTTGAGGTAGGCGACGTGGTCGTTCGTGGCCGAGGTGAACTCGCTCCCCGCGCCCTGCGGACGGAAGCCGTGGCGGACGGCGAGCCTGCGCAGCTCGGGGTCGGTGGCGAGGAGTTCGCCGAGCGCGCGGCCGTTCTCGGTGAGCGGTACGAGCGTGTGGTCGCTGTTGACGGTGGTGTCCGGGTAGAGGACGACGAGGTCGCCCATGGGCCGGCCCGCGAGGAGCTGGGCGGCGACCTGGGACTCGTACACCAGGACCAGCGGGTTGCCGACGCCGCTGATGAAGTCACGGAACGGGGCGTCGGAGCCCGCCTGTTGGGCGCCCTGCACCTGGATCAGCTTGCGCATGAGGGGTGCGGTGCGGGTCACGGCGGCCGTGTCGCCCGCGACCTTGCCGCCGTCGGCGACGTAGCTCGCGGCCGCCAGGTAGAGGGCGCCGGAGTTGGAGGCGACCGGATCGGTGGAGGTGATGAAGAGGGTGCCGCTCAGCTCGGCGCGCCCGGTGGAGCCCTTAAGCTGCTGCCAGGTCCGGTCGGCGCGGGCGGCGGCCAGGAAGGCGTCCATCCGCAGGGTGCCGGTCGTCCCGCGCGGGCCGAGGGTCGCGAGGCCGTTGCCCGCGAGGACCCGGGCCGCCGCGCTGTGCGCGACGACGACGAGCGGCGAGTAGAAGGGCCGCAGCGGGGCGGTGGTGGCCTTGTCCTTCGTCTTCGCCTTCGCGCGGAGCCCGTCGGCGGGCCCCCTGGAGGAAGGGAAGGCGAAGTCGTAGCCGTCGAGGGGGAGTTCTTCCATGTCCCAGGACCCGGAGGTCTCGGTGCCCACGGCGAAGCCCTTGGCGGCCAGCGCCTTCACGACCTGTGGGTCGGCGAAGAACTCCGCCTTCTCCGACCCGATGACTCCTCGCACGGTCTTCGTTGCCGTGCCTGTGTCCTTGTCGCCGCCCGTCACGAGGACGGCGGCCACGCCGCCGAGGAGAAGGACGGCCAGGACGATTCCCAGGATGCGTCTCACGCGGGCAGCGTGCTCGCGGAAACCCACATTCCAGGGGGAGTTGGGTGTACGGGGGGTGAAGTGCCGATCCCGGTACCGAACCGGAGCAGGGGGTGCCGGATCCGGGAGGGGCCGGATCGCCGGAGGGGGCGGGGCCTGAGAGGACGGATCGCCGGAGGGGGCGGGGCCTGAGAGGACGGATCGCCGGAGGGGACGGGCCCTGGAGGGGACGGATCGCCGGAGGGGCGGGCCCTGGAGGGAGCGGGCCCTGGAGGGGCCGGGGGTGGGTGGCGCCCGGTCCGCGCGGTTCGTGCCGCGCGGGCCGGGGCCGTCAGGGGGTGCCGGCCGCGGCCAGGGTGGGTTCCCCGGCCAGCGCCGCGGTGTGCGCGTCCATGCGCCCGGCGGCGAGGATCGCGGCGGCCGTGTCGGCCCGGGAGGCGGCGACGACCAGGGCGCGGCCCGCGAGGGCGTGTGCCTTGCGGTGCAGGTCCTGGGCGGGCGAGCCGCTCAGGCCGGCGTGGCGCGCGGGCGGTGCGCCGCGCAGCCGCGCCACCTGGCGGGCGATGAGCTCGCCCGCCTCCGTCTCGCCGAGCTCGTCGGTGACGGCGAGCAGGGCGGCGAGGTGTCCGGCGAGCTGGATGTCCAGCTCCTCCTCGCGGGAGCGGTGCGGGTACGCGTGGGCGTCGTCGGCCATCCGGTGGACCGACTTGGTGCGGATCGGTTCGTACATGGGGATGGCCTCCTGAGTGCTCTGGGAGCCATCCTAGCTTAGATCGCGTCTAAAGTTGAGTGAGGTCCGGGCGTGTCGGGCTCAGGGCTGGCTGTAGCCGTCCAGGAACCGGCCGATCCGCGTCACCGCGTCCGCCAGGTCCGCCGCCGCGGGCAGCGTGACGATCCGGAAGTGGTCCGGCTCGTGCCAGTTGAAGCCCGTCCCGTGCACGACCATGATCTTCTCGGCCCGCAGCAGGTCCAGGACCATCTGCCGGTCGTCCTTGATCTTGTAGACGTTCGGGTCGAGGCGCGGGAAGAGGTACAGCGCGCCCTTCGGCTTCACGCACGTCACGCCCGGGATCTGGGTCAGCAGCTCGTACGCCGTGTCGCGCTGCTTCAGGAGCCGCCCGCCCGGCAGCACCAGTTCCTCGATCGACTGCCGGCCCTGGAGGGCGGCGGCCACCGCGTGCTGCGCCGGCATGTTCGCGCACAGGCGCATGTTCGCGAGGATCGTGAGGCCCTCGATGTACGAGGTCGCGTGGTGCTTCGGTCCGCAGACCGCGAGCCAGCCGGAGCGGAAGCCCGCCACCCGGTAGTTCTTGCTCATCCCGTTGAAGGTGAGGCACAGCAGGTCGGGGGCGATCGCGGCGGTCGGCGTGTGCGTGGCCCCGTCGTACAGGATCTTGTCGTAGATCTCGTCCGAGCAGACGACCAGGCTGTGCCGGCGGGCGATCTCCGTCAGCGCGCGGAGCATCTCGTCGTCGTAGACGGCGCCCGTCGGGTTGTTCGGGTTGATGATCACGATCGCCTTGGTGCGGTCGGTGATCTTCCGCTCGATGTCGGCGAGGTCCGGCATCCAGTCGGCCTGCTCGTCGCAGCGGTAGTGCACGGCCGTACCGCCCGCGAGCGAGACCGAGGCGGTCCACAGCGGATAGTCCGGGGCCGGTACGAGGACCTCGTCGCCGTCGTCGAGGAGCGCCTGCATCGACATCTGGATCAGCTCCGAGACGCCGTTGCCGAGGTAGATGTCCTCGACGGAGAGCGGCACGCCCTTCGTCTCGTAGTGGCTCATCACCGCACGCCGGGCCGACAGCAGGCCCTTCGCGTCGCCGTAGCCGTGTGCCTCGGAGAGGTTGCGCAGCACGTCCTCGAGGATCGCGGGCGGGCACTCGAAGCCGAAAGCGGCGGGGTTGCCGGTGTTGAGCTTGAGGATGCGATGACCCGCGGCCTCAAGCCGCATCGCCTCTTCGAGCACCGGACCCCGGATTTCGTAACAGACGTTGGCGAGCTTCGTGGACTGGATCACCTGCATGACGAGAGCTTACGGCCGGGCGGCGCGCGACGCCTCGTGTTTTGGGACACGTCGGACACCCCGGACGTACTCCCGATGTGTGACCCCCGTCGCACCAGCGGTGTCGTGCTCCCTACAATTCGGCCCCATGAGCCAGCACGAATCCGGAGCCGCCGGACCCCGGCGCGACCGCCGCCGCCACGCCCCCGCACGCCGGGGGCGCGGTCCGGTGTGGCTGATCGCTGTCGGCGGGGTCACGGTCCTCGGTGCCGCCGTCGCGCTGCTCTCGGGCGGCTCCGGCACGAAGGGCGGCACGGGCTCTCCCGACGGCGGCTCCGACGGGCCGCCCGCGCTGATCCAGCCGGACCCCGCCGACCCGTCCGCCTCCGGCGACGGCCAGGGCCGCTCCTCCGGCCCGTCCGACGCGGGCAGCGGCGGAGCCGGGGAGGGCGCCCCGTCCGGCTCTCCCGGGGAGAGCGCGAGCCCCTCCACTCCGGCCGGCGACGAGGAACCGACGGCTGCTCCGTCCGGGTCGGGGACGGCCGCTCCGGACGCGGGCACGGGGACGGAGACGACCCCCACCGGGGATCAGTCGACGAGACCGGGCAAGGGGCGGGGGCCCTCGCGGCGACCTCGGTAGCGGGCGCCCGAGGCGGGCTCCCCGGCCGCGGGGCCGGGACATCGGCCGGCCGGGATAGGTTGGCACGTCATGTGGGTTTTCAGTGCCTCCGGATGCCGGTGGCTGGGTGCTGCCGGATCGCTCGCCGTCGCCGTGGGCGGGTGGGCCGCCGGGACGCTGCCCGTACGCGGCGGCTGGGGACTGTGGGAGCCGCGCGGCTCCGCGCTCGCCGTGGCCGGCGCGGTCCTGGCGTACCTCGGTCTGACCCTCCTCGTCGCCGCCTGGTGGCGGTACGGGGTCCTGCTCGCCCGGGGCGCACGGGACGGGGTGCTCGCGACCCTGGCCCTGTGGACCGTTCCGCTGGTGCTCGCTCCTCCGCTCTACAGCGCCGACGTCTACAGCTACATCGCCCAGGGCGCGATGGTCCTCGAAGGCCACGACGTCTACGGCGGCGGGCCCTCCGTCCTCGGGCCCGGCGACCTCGGGGCGGACGCGGCGGCGAGCGTCGGCGGCCACTGGACCGACACCCCCGCGCCGTACGGGCCGGTCTTCCTGCTCCTCGCCGAGGCGGTCGTGAAGGCGACCGGCGGGGCGATCGTGCCCGCCGTGATCGGGATGCGCCTGATCGCCCTGGGTGCGCTCGCACTGATCGTCTGGGCTGTCCGGGGGCTCGGCGGGAACCGGAGCGGGGGTGAGGGCGGTGGCACGGGCGGGCGGTCCGGCGAGGGCGGGCGGTCCGGTGCGGCTGATCGGGACGGCGCTCTGTGGCTGGCCGCGCTCAACCCCCTGCTGCTGATCCATGTCGTCGGCGGCATGCACAACGACGGGCTGATGATCGGCCTCATGCTGAGCGGCGTGCTGCTCGCGGTGCGCGGGCGGTGGGTGCTCGGCTGCGTCCTCGTCGGCCTCGCGATGATGGTGAAGTCGCCGGCGGCGGTGGCCCTGCTGTTCATCGGCGTCATGATCGCGCGCCGGGACGGCGGCGGCGTACGGGGTGTGGTGAAGGGACTCGCGCTGCCGGGGCTCGTCGCGGGCGCCGTCGCCGTGGGCGCGACGCTCGCCGCCGGGACCGGGTTCGGATGGCTGCGGACGCAGAGCGTCGCCGGGGCCATCCACACGGCCCTGTCCGTCACCAGCGACCTCGGGCTCGCGCTCGGGCTGCTCGTCGCAGACGACCCCGATCCCGTGAAGGGCGTCGTCCAGAACCTGGGGCTCGTCGTCGCCGTCGGGCTGATCCTCGCGCTCGCGTGGCGGTCGTGGAAGGGGGCCCTGGACCCGGTCCTGGGCCTCGGGCTCTCGCTGGTGGCGCTCGTCGCGCTCTCCCCGATGGTGCAGCCGTGGTACCTGCTGTGGGGGACGGCCGTCGTCGCGGCGGCCGCCTGGCGGAGCCGGGTGGGGCAGGTGCTGGTCGTGCTGTCGGCCGCGCTCGTGTACGAGACGGCGCCGTCCGGGCGTACCCCCTGGTACGGGTTCGTGGTGGCGGGTGTCGTGGTGGTGGCGGGGCTGTGGTGGATGCGGCGGGAGCGGTGGCCGGCGGCAGTCGGCCCGGGCGGCCCGGCGGGCAGCCCTGCGGACGGCGCGGCGGTCAGGTCGTCGAGCCGTCCGTAGGGGTCCTGCGGACGGCCCGGCTGTCAGGTCGTCGAGCCGTCCGTAGGGGTCCTGCGGACGGTGCGGCGGTCAGGTCGTCGATCCGCCCGTAGGAGTCCTGCGGACGGCGCGCCCCGCCAAGGTGTCCGTGCGCCTGCCGTCCTCGATGACGAATTCGCCGTCGATCAGGACGTGCGGGATGCCCACCGGGAGGGTGCGCGGGGAGTCGTACGTCGCTCCCGCCGCGACCGTCGCCGGGTCGAAGAGGACCAGGTCCGCCACGTGACCCTCGCGGACCAGACCCCGGTCCGGGAGGCGGAGGCGGGCCGCCGGGCGGGAGGTCAGGTGGGCGACGCACTCCTCGAGGGAGAGGACGCCGAGCTCGCGCACGTACCGGCCGAGGTAGTGAGGGAACGTGCCGTAGGCGCGCGGGTGCGGCTTGAGGCCCTGGAGGATGCCGTCCGAGCCGCCCGTGTGCACCCGGTGCCGCATGATCGTCCGGACGTTCTCCTCGTGGCCCACGTGCTGGAGGATCGTCGTGCCGAGCCGGTCGTCGAGCAGGAGCCGGCGGGCCCTCGGCCAGCCGTCCAGACGGCGTCCCACGAGTTCCGTGAGGCCTGGCTCGGTCACGCCCGCGATCTCGATCGTGGCCCAGTCGACCGGCACGCCGTGGCAGCCGTCCGAACCGACGACTTCGAGGTGGTGGCGGATCCGGTCCGCCGTCTCCTCGTCCCGAAGGCGCGCCAGCACCGCCTCCGGACCGCCCTCGCTCGCCCAGCTCGGCAGGACGGCCACGAGGGTCGTGCTGCCGGGGGTGTACGGATACGTGTCGAGGCTGATGTCCGCGCCGCCGGCGAGGGCCTCGTCCAGGAGGGCCAGGAGCTCGGGCGCCCGGCCCTCGTTGACGCCGAAGTTCATGGTGGCGTGGGCCAGGTGGAGGGCGCAGCCGGCCTCGCGGGTGAGGGCGATCATCTCCTCGTACGCCCGGAGTGCGCCCGCGCCGTACGAGCGGTGGTGCGGGCAGTAGTAGCCGCCGTACTCCGCCACGACCCGGCAGAGTGCGGTGAGCTCGGAGTCCGGCGCGTACATGCCGGGGGTGTACGTGAGCCCGGAGGACATGCCGACCGCGCCCTGCTCCAGGCCCTCGGCGACGAGCCGCCGCATCCGGTTCAGCTCGGACGCGGTGGCGGGGCGGTCCTCCCAGCCGACCGCGTACATCCGCACCGTCCCCTGGGGGACGAGGTACGCGGCGTTGACCGCGATGCCCCGGCCGCCGTGCGCGCGGTCGAGGCGGTCCAGGTACTCGCCGACCGTGCGCCAGTCGAGGTCGACAGTCGTGTCCCCGGGCCCACCGCCGTTCCAGCCGGCGATCGTCCGCCGGACCTCCGCGAGCGTGCGGTCGTCGACGGGCGCGTACGACAGGCCGTCCTGGCCCAGGACCTCGAGCGTCACGCCCTGCGCGGCCTTCGCGCTGTGGTCCGGGTCGCGGAGCAGCGCGAGGTCGCTGTGGGCGTGCATGTCGACGAAGCCGGGGGAGAGCGCCAGGCCCTCGGCGTCCACGACACGGCGGGCGGTGGGGCGCTGGCAGCCGGCGGCCGCGCCCTCCTTGACGATCGACGCGATCCGGCCGCCGTCGATCGCCACGTCGGCCCGGTAGGAGGGACCGCCGCTGCCGTCGACGACCTCCGCGTCGCGGAAGACGAGGTCCATGCCGACTCCTTCGGGAGGTACGCGTACGTGCGGGTGTACTGGAGGGGTGCGTGCCGATGTGGTCGGCCTGGACGTGCGTGTTGATGTGGTCGGCCTGGACGTGCGTGCTGATGCGGTCGTTTTGGACGTGCGTGCTGATGCGGTCGGCCTGGACGTGCGTGCTGATGCGGTCGCCCTGGACGTGCGTGCTGATGCGGTCGGTCTAGAAGTACGTGCGGATGTAGTCGACGACCGTGCCGTCCGCCTCGACCAGGGGGATCAGCTGCCACTTGTCGAAGGACGTGCACGGGTGGGACAGGCCCATGCCGACCCAGTCGCCGACCTCCACGTCGGCCTCGGGGGTCGTACCGAGCCAGGTGTGCTGGTCGGAGAGACCGGTGACGGTGACGCCCTCGGCCGGGCGGACCTCGCCGGTGCGGGCGTCGCGGACGACCTGCGCCTCGGGGAGGTGCAGGTCGTGGGCGGCGTCGCGCTTGCCCGCGTTGGTGAAGGCCTGCTCGGGGGTGGGGCGGGAGACGACCTGCGACCAGAGACGGAACGCGGGCTGGAGCGCGCCCTCCTCGGGGACCCGGTTGAAGGGGGTCCTCTCGCGGTACTGCCCGTCGTCGTGCGAGACGTACGCGCCGGAGCGCAGCAGCTTCAGGACGGGGAGGGAGAGCCCGGGGATCTCCGCGAAGACGTCCGCGACCGCGTCGAACCACTCGCTCCCGCCCGCGCTCACCACGATCTCGCCGATGGCGGGGTCGAAGCGGCCGGCCTTGTCGAAGTCGGCCGCGAGCCCGACCAGTCGGTGCAGCCACTCCCTGACCCGCTCGCCGTCGGCCCCGGGCATGGTGCCCTCGTATCCGGCGACGCCGACGAGCCGCAGCGTGGGGGCGGCCGCGACCGCGTCGGCGACGGCCGCGCACTCCGCCTCGGTCCGTACGCCCGTCCGCCCGGTCGCGCCGGCGGCCAGCTCGACGACGACGTCCAGGGGGCGGGCGTCCGCCGCCGGGCGGTTCGCGTCGGCCGCGCGCAGCGCCTCGTCCATCAGCTCGACGCCGCGCACGGAGTCGACGTAGCAGACGAGCCGGAAGTCCGGGTCGGCGTCGAGCTCGGCGGCGATCCAGCGGAGGGCGGCCGGGTCGACGACCTCGTTGGCGAGGAAGATCCGGTCGACGCCGTGGGCGCGGTAGACGCGGGCCTGGTGGGGCATCGCGGCGGTGATGCCCCAGGCGCCGTGCTCCAGCTGGCGGTCGAAGAGCTGGGGGGCCATCGAGGTCTTGCCGTGCGGGGCGAAGGCGAGGCCGTGGCGCTCGGCGTAGGCCTCCAGGAGGCGGAGGTTGTGCTCGACGGACTCGGCGGAGAGCGCGAGGACGGGGGTGGTGAAGCCGCCGGTGAAGAGGGAGCGGCGCTGGGCCGCGAGCTCGCCGACGGTCAGGCCCTCGGCGTCCGGGGGCAGCCCCTTGAACCGGTGGTCGACTCGCTCGTTCGCCAGGTCGGGCACGGGGCCTCCTCGTCCAGCGTTGCACTGAATGCAACGGTCATTGCGCATCTTGCTCATGGCTGTCTAACATCCGGGCCAAGGCCGGGTCAATGGACCCGTAGGAGCGCGGGGAGCACCAGAGTGACCGGAACCCCGTCCGCGGGCACCGCCCCGGACGTCGTCTGCCTCGGCGAGTCCATGGTCACCTTCCTTCCCTCCCGGCCCGGCCGCCTCGCCGACGTCCCCTCCTTCGCGCGCGCGATCGGCGGCGCCGAGTCCAACGTCGCCTGCGCCCTCGCCGCCGCGGGGCACCGGGTGAGATGGGTCGGCCGCGTCGGCCGCGACGGCTTCGGCCGGCATCTCGTGGAGACGATCGGGGCGTACGGCGTGGACGTCTCGGCCGTCCGCCACGACCCGCACCGGCCGACCGGCGTCTACTTCCGCACCGACGACGACCGGGCCGGCGACGCCCACGAGGTCGTCTACTACCGGGCGGGATCGGCCGCCTCGGCGATGTCTCCGGAGACCGTGCCGTACGGCTCCGTCGCCGACGCGCGGATCCTCCACCTCACCGGCATCACGGCCGCGCTGTCCCCGGACTGCCTCGCCCTGATGCGGGAGCTCACCGCTCCCCGTCCCGGCCGCCCGCTCGTCTCCTTCGACGTCAACCACCGGCCGGGGCTGTGGCGCGACGGCACCGCCCCCGAGGTGCTCCTCGCACTCGCGCGCCGCGCCGACCTCGTCTTCGTCGGCGCGGACGAGGCGGAGGCGCTGTGGGGCCTCCGCGACCCGGCCGCGATCCGCGGCGCCCTGCCGGAACCGGCGGTCCTGGTGGTGAAGCGGGGCGGGGAGGGGGCGGTCGCGTTCGAGCGTCGCGTGGTTCCTCGCCCCGCCCCGCCCGTTCCCGGCGCCGTCACGTCCGTCCCCACCCCGCCCGTTCCCGACACCGTCACGTCCGTCCCCACCCCGCCCGTTCCCGACACCGTCACGTCCGTCCCCACCCCGCCCGGTCCCGGCGCCGACACCGTCACCGACACGTCCGTCCCCGCCCCCCGCGTCGACACCGTCACCTCCGTCCCCGCCCCCCGCGTCGACGTCGTCGCACCCGTCGGCGCCGGCGACGCCTTCGCCGCCGGGTTCCTCTCCGCCACCCTCCGCAGGCTCGCGACGACCGCGCGGCTCCGGCACGGCCACCTCATGGCCGCCGCCGCCCTCACCCTCCCCGGGGACGTCGCCGTCCCTCCCCGCCGCGCCCACGCCGACCGGCTCGCCGCCCTCGACGCGAGCGCCTGGGGGACACTTCACCTCGGCCCCGGCTGGACGGGGGACGACCAGGAGGTACGTACGCCATGAGCCAGACCGTCGACCGGGCGCTCAGCATCCTGCCGCTGCTCGCGCAGGGCCCCGCCGACCTCGGGCAGGTCGCCGAGCGGCTCGGCGTCCACAAGTCGACCGCGCTGCGCCTGCTGCGGACCCTCCACGAACACGGCCTCGTGCACCGCCAGCAGGACCAGCGCTACCGCCTCGGCGCCCGCCTCTTCGCCCTCGCCCAGGAGGCCGTCGAGAACCTCGACGTCCGCGAGATCGCCCACCCCTACCTCACCGCGCTCAACGAGCGGATCGGGCACACGATCCACCTCGCCGTGTACGAGGAGGGCGAGGTCCTCTACATCGACAAGGTCGAGAGCCGCTACCCGGTCCGCATGTACTCGCGCATCGGCAAGCCGGTCGCGATCACCGTCGCCGCCGTCGCCAAGCTGCTCCTCGCCGACCTGCCCGAGCCCGAGCGCCGCGCCGTCGCCGCGAAGCTCGACTACCCGCCGTACACGCCCCGTTCGACCCCGAACGCCGCCGCCTTCCTCAAGGAGCTGGCGACCGTACGCGAACAGGGCTGGGCCACCGACCTCGGCGGCCACGAGGAGTCCATCAACTGCGTCGGCGCCCCGATCCGTGGCGCCGACGGCCGGGTCGTCGCCGCCATGTCGGTCTCGGCGCCCAACGTGGTCGTCACGGCCGAGGAACTCCTCGGCCTCCTCCCGCTGGTGCGCCGCACCGCGGACGACATCAGCCGGGAGTACTCCGGCGAGACACCTACCAAGGACAACGGATGAGCATCGAGAAGACCGCCCTCACCACCGCCACCCACACCGCCCCGCCCGCGAAGTTCTCGCACGGCGTGCGGAAGGGCAACATCCTCCAGGTCGCAGGTCAGGTCGGCTTCCTCCCCGCCGTCGAGGGCCAGGCCCCGACGGTCGCGGGCCCGACGCTGCGCGAGCAGACCCTCCAGACCTTCGCCAACGTCAAGGCGATCCTGGAGGAGGGCGGCGCGAGCTGGGACGACGTCATGATGATGCGCGTCTACCTCACGGACGTGGACCACTTCGCGGAGATGAACGAGATCTACAACCAGTACTTCGAGGAGCAGAACCTCAAGGCCCCGGCCTCCGCCCGGACGACCGTGTACGTCGGCCTCCCGGCCGGCCTCCTCATCGAGATCGACGCGCTCGCCGTCCTGGGCTGAGGCGGTTCGCCGGGTGGCCGGGCACGGCCGGCGCCGCGCCCGTCAGGCCGAGGCGGGCGCTGTCCGGTCCGGGGTGGAGCCGCGCACCTCGACGATTTCCGTGTCCACGGTCTCCGTGTCCACGGTCTCCGTGTCCACGGTCTCCGTGTCCACGGTCTCCGTGTCCACGGTCTCCGTGTCCACGGTGTCAGCGGACGAGTATTCCGTGGACACGAAATACTCGTCCACGACTTCCCCGTCCACGAAATCCGCTTCCGCCGCTCGGTGCTTGGGCTTGGTCAGCTCCAGGCCGGCGAGGTGGTTCTTCAGTCTCTTCGCCATCGGGCGGTAGGTCGCGAACGTGAGTCCGCCGGACACCACGGCCCCGACGACGGGAATGGCCTTCGAGACGGTCTTCGCGAAAGTCTGCTTCGTCATCTGAACGCCGAGGTATCCGGCGACCTTCTTCACGATCGGATAGACGACGCCCTGGGTGAGTGCCTTCTGGGGCAGCTTCTTGGCGACCTCCTTCGACATCATCCCCGCGATCTGCCCCACAGCGGCGTTCGCCGACTGGGTTCCGAACATCACGCCGAAGAAGAGGGTGAGGACGCTCTTGGTCGCGTCGTCGACGCCGTCGCTGTCCCCGGAGAACAGATCGGGCCAGCTGTAGAGATAGGCGAGCTTCTGCGCGATACGCAGCATGTGGCCGAAGTACTGGGCCATGTCTGCGGGCACGGTGGCCGGGAGGGCCATGAAGCCGGGTATTCCGGCAGCCGCGGAGAAGGCACTCGCCTTGGCGGTCTCGTAGCCGATGGAGTCGTTGGCCGCCTTGTCGAGAACCTCGACGGGGATACCGGCCGCCGCAGGGGTCTCCTCGATCGCCCGGCGGATGTCGTCGTCCGAGCAATAGCGAGCCAGCGCCTTCCGGAGGTACGCCTCCCTGTTGATGCGCACGCCCGGAAGGTTCGCCGCGCTCGCCAGTACTGCGGAGAAGCGCGACTCCGGGTTCTCCATCACCTTGCTCTTGGCCATGGCCAGAACCTACAGGACCGCGGCGGACGCCGATTCGGTTTCAACGGGACTGCGGGGACGCGCTCTTGGGGTGGGTCGACCGCCTTCGAGCGCGATGCGGCGCCGGGGTCGACGGGACTCCCCGTCGACCCCTGTTTCCCTCATCCGCTCAGGCTTCCCAAGAGGCTCAGGCCGCGCAGTACTGCGCCTGCTTGCCGATCGAGCGGTACATGCAGTCGGCGTTCTCCAGGAGCTGGAGTACGGCGTCGCGGTTGCGGCTCGTCTCGCGCTCGATGACCTCGTCGGGCGGGTAGAAGCCGCCGCCGCTGGACGAGGACGGGTACATCTCGAACGTGTACCCGAAGATCCGGTGCGTACCCCACAGGTAGTCGTCGATCGAGCCGTCCGTGATGTAGAGGTCGCTGGACTGCTCGGGCGTGTAGCCGTTGCTCGCGGCCATCTTCCCGCCGACGGTCGCGAAGGCGTCGCGGTCGTCCTGGGTCATGCCGGGGGCGGTGTTCGCGGTGGTCCAGCCGAAGGGCCAGAGAACCAGCTGGCTGTACGTGTGGAAGTCGATGGCCGCGGAGATCTGCTGCTTGCCGCCGACCGTGCGCGAGCGGACGAAGTCGGCGACGACCTTCACCTCGGGGGCCGACTCGGGGGCCGCGCCGCGGTACGTCTCCGAGCTCTTGGAGCCGGAGGAGCCGCCGCAGCAGCCCCACTTGTAGTCCCAGTTCCGGTTCATGTCCGTACCGATGTAAGAGGAGCCGGAGTTGGGCTGGCGGTTCTTGCGCCAGCTCCGGTACGAGCCGGAGGCGATGTCGTACTCGCCGCCGTCCGGGTTGAGGTCCGGGACGATCCAGATCTCGCGGCCGTTCACGGCGTTGGTGACCCGGGAGTCGGAGCCGTATCCCGCGCCGAGCTCGCGGAGCAGGTAGAGCGCCATCTCGACCGTGAGGTGTTCGCGGGCGTGCTGGTGGTGGGTGAAGAGGACCTCGGGCTCGCTCTCGTCGGTGGCGACGTTGTCGCTGATCTTGATCGCGACGATGTCCCGGCCCTGGTAGGACTTCCCGATGACCTGCTTGCGCATGATCGACGGGTAGGCGGCGAGCCGCTGGTCGATCTCGGCGGTCATCTCCGCGTAGTTGTGGTACTTCGCGTCGGCGGAGGGGAAGTCGAGCGGGCCGGCGGCCAGCCCCTCGTCCGGGTCGTGGGAGTGGCCGTGACCGTCGGCGGTGTTGCGGTTCGGCGGTCCGGGGAGGGCGACCGGCTGGTAACCGAGCGCCTTGAGGGTCGCGAGCTGCTCGGTGTTGGCGCTGACGACGACCGAGCGGGCGTCGACCTCGTCGATCGAGACGCCGGTGGCGGTGAGCGCGGTGCGGGCGGCCGGGGTGGACGGTCCGGCGATCTCGTACTGCCGGATCACCTCCTCGGCGCCGGAGGCGATGCGGGCGGCGGTCGGTGCCGGGTCGGCCCCGGCGGGTGAGGAGAGGGCGGAGAGGGGCGCCGCGAGGGCGAGCGCCACGAGGGCCGCGAGGGTGGCGGACCTTCGGCCGCGGATGGGACGTCGCATGGTGTCTCCTGGGTGGGGAGTGTGGGGGAGTGCGACAAACTCGTGCGGGTGTCCGGCCACATGGTGAGGGTGTGTCATGGACCGGTCAAGGTGAGGAGTTCGGCCATACGGTCCCGCGGGGGATCCTCATGGGCGGATGCGTCATCGAGCACAAGCTAGGCGAAAGGGGCGCGGTCGCCTCCCACCTGGCCCTTTCGCGCGTCGCGCGCGCCGCAGCCGTCGCGGTCGGGGCCCCGGCCCCGCCGTCGACCGGCGCGGCCGGAACTCGCCCCTGCTCCGTGGAGACACCCGGAGGCACCCGGAAACACCTGGAGGCATCCGGAGGCGCCCGGAGAACCCGGAGGCGCCCGGAGAACTTGGAGACGCCTGGAGGCATGACGCAGCGCCGCCGGGGGAGCGGCGGCGCTGCGTGGCGAGAATCCTCCGCCCTAGGGGAGGTTGTGCACGTGCGGACCGACGGCGTTCGACCAGGCGTTGCCCGCCGTCGCGTCCCAGTTGGTCGACCAGGTCATCGCGCCGCGCAGCGTCGGCCAGGCCTGGGCCGGCTTGTACGTGCCGCAGCCGGTGAGCCTGGTGAGGCAGTCGAGCGCGTCCTTCACGATCTGCGGGTCGACGTAGCCGCTGCCCGCGCCCCGCGTGGAGGCGGGGACGCCCAGGCCGACCTGGGACGGGTCGAGACCGCCCTGGATCTGGATGCAGGCGAGCGCGGTGAGGAAGTCCACCGAGCCCTGGCTGTACACCTTGCCGTCGCAGCCCAGCATCGAACCGCTGTTGTAGTACTGCATGTTGACGACCGTGAGGATGTCCTTCACGGCGAGCGCCGTCTTGAAGTACTCGGTGCCGGTGTTCTGCATGTCGATGGTCTGCGGGGCCATCGTCAGGACCAGCGACGACCCCGCCTTGGCGGACAGCTGGCGCAGCGCCTTGGTCAGGTACGTGGAGTTGATGCCGTGCTCCAGGTCGATGTCGACCCCGCTGAAGCTGTACTCCTGCATCAGCGCGTACGCGCTGTTCGCGAAGGTGGTGGCGGAGGCGTCACTGTTGATCGTGACGTTCCCCTTCTCGCCGCCGACCGAGATGATCACGGACTTGCCGGCCGCCTTCTTGGCCGCGATGTCGGCCTTGAAGTCGGCGACCGAGGTGTAGCCGACGGCCGGGTCGAGGTTGAAGACGATCTGGCCGGGCGTGGTGGTCGAGTCGGCGAAGGAGACGGCGATGATGTCGTACTGCGACTGGACGTCCCGCAGCTTCTGGACCGTCGCGCCGTTGTCGAAGTTCTGCCAGTACCCGGTCAGCGCGTGCTTGGGGACGGCCGGCCCGGGACCCGGGTCGGTGACCTTGGCGGTGCGGGCCGAGACGGCCGCGGACTTGGCGGACTCGCCCGCGGAGTTCGTCGCGGAGACCTGGAACTGGTAGGCGGTGTCGGCGGTGAGGCCGGAGACGGTGGCGGAAGTGCCGTTCACGGCCCGCGGGTTGGCGCCGTCGCGGTACACCTTGTAGCCCGTCGCGCCGGAGACCGCTCCCCAGCTGAGGGTGACGGAGCTCGACGTGGCCGTGCCGGCGGCGAGGCCCGCGGGCGTGGCCGGGATCACCGGGTCGGGGTCCTGGCCGCCGCCCCCGTCGGGGCCGAAGACGCTCACGTCGTCGACGACGTAGGGGGAGGTGCCGTACCAGCCGTGGGTGTAGATCTGGACGGAGGTCGTGCCCGACCCGGTGGTGAAGCTCGTCGTGAGCTGCTTCCAGGCGGCGCTGTCGGGCGTCCAGGTGGAGACGTCGGTGGTGCCGGTGCCGCTCGCGCCGAGGTAGGCGTACCCGCCCTGGACCCAGGCGCTCAGCGTGTACGTGGAGTTGGGCTTGACGGTCACGGTCTG
The DNA here is from genome assembly GCF_053607625.1 of Streptomyces sp. NPDC055103. NCBI lineage: Bacteria > Bacillati > Actinomycetota > Actinomycetes > Kitasatosporales > Streptomycetaceae > Streptomyces > Streptomyces sp. NPDC055103. Next base: position 42,891 of record NZ_JBSGTX010000030.1, on the reverse strand, counting down.
CACGCACTTGGCGTTGTCGAGGCCGGCGGGGGTGGCCTTCAGGGCGCCGGTCCCGGTGCGCACCGGCGAGGAGACGGCGGCGCCGCTTCCGGCGGAACAGGTCCAGTTGGTGAGGCCGTTCTCGAACCCGGCGTTCTTGGCGACGTTGACGTCGGCCGCCTGAGCGGTGCCGGCTCCGCCGACGAGGACGAGCCCGGAGCCGACGGCGAGCGCGAGGGCTCCGCCGAGCCAACGGCGTCCGTGCGGTCGGGTGGTGGTGCGGTCCACGTGCATCCTCCGGTGGGGGAGTTGGGGATGTGGAGGTGCCGTACGTCGTCGTACGGAGGGCTCGTACGGGGGTACGAGGCTGATGCGGGGGTGCGGGCGGTGGCCACCGTTGTCGCAACAAGCTGGTCCAGACCAATCGCGTTGTCAAGACCTCTGGCGGCGGGCGGCGTTCGGCCGGGGTGAAGTCGTGGCGAAAAGGGCTGATGGGCCCGTCGGCGGGCCCGAAGAAAGTGGGAGCAGCTTGGCGGATTGTGTGTTCACCACCCCGGGTGGCGTGGATAAGGTGCAGAGGCGGCGGCGCCCTGCGGTGACGCCGCGAACGCGGTAGGTGATCTGCGGCCCCCGGGAATCCGGAGGCCGGAGGGGACGGGGGTCTGACGTGCCGACAGCGATCGCGGTCACCAGCGCCGACCTGGTGCTGCCGCCGAGCGACCCGCAGACACCCGACGCCGCCGTCCTCCCGGCCCCCGAGACACGGTCCCTCGACGCCTCCGTCGCCGACATGCAGCAACTCCTCGTGCGGTACGGAAGCGTGGTCGTCGTCTGCCCGACCTCCGCCCCCGCCGCCGTCGAGCGGCGCCTGCACGCCGTCCGCGGCCTCCTCGAGAGCGACCGGATCGCGCTGGTCAGGACCGACCTGCCGCCCCTCGGGGCGGCCGTACTCGTCCGGCAGCTGCGGCAGTTGGCGGCCTGCGACTTCAGCCCCGGGGTGCTCGCCTCCGCCGCCAGGCTGCTCGCCCACTACATCTACGCGGGGGCCGTCCTCGGCTCGGTGTCCCGCCTCGACCGCGTACCCGTCAGCTTGTCCTCCCACCTCAAGGGCTGGCTGCCTGGGGCCCACTTCGCCGTCCTCGCCGGGCCCGTACCGCAGATCGTCCGGCTGGGCGGCACGGGGGACCAGCGCCTCGCGGGGCCGGAGTTCGCCACACAGCTCCTCGTCGCGCGCGGCCAGCTCCAGACCGACTGGCCCACCACCGCCCTCGTCCCCGCCTGGCGGATCGGGAACGCCGTCCTGGAGACCGCGCTGCCCGAGACCTCGCCCGGCTGGTGGGGCACGGGCAAGCTCGTGGAGTTCGTCGCGTACCTGCCCGACCTGCCCGTCCTCTACCAGCTCGTCTCGTCCGTACGGCGCGAGGCCTGCCACTGGTGCGGGATGGAGCTCATCGGCGACCGCTGCGGCTTCTGCGCGGCCCCGCTGACCGTACCCGCCGTACCCGCCGTCCCTCCGCAGGCCGCGGTGGCCCGGGGAGCGACCCAGGCGCTCGGCGCGGGCCTCGGTCCGGCCCAGGCCCTCGGCGCGGGCCCGCCCTCGGCCGCCGGTACGGCCCCGGCCCTCGACCCGGTCCCGGCCCGGGGCACCACGCGACCCCTAGGCGCCCCACGCGCCCTCGGCGCCGCACCCGCGATCGACCCCCGAACCGTCCCGTGACCGCCGCCGCGAGCCACCCCGCGAACCACCCCACGAACCACTCCGCGCACCACGGCGCGAACCACCCCATGCACCACGGCGCGAACCACCCCACGCACCACGGCGCGAACCACCCCACGCACCACGGCGCGAACCACCCCATGCACCACCCCACGCACGACCCCACGCACCACTCCGGCCACCCCGGCCGTCCCCGCCCGTCCAGACCCACGTCTCCGATCGAGGAAGTCCGGCCATGAACTCCCGCCAGCGCCGCGGCGTGATCCTGCTGCTGCTCTCCGTCCTGTGCGCCCTCGGCGCCTTCGCCGGCGTCCTCACGGTCATCAGCGACGTGAACGCGAAGGTCGGGCCGGAAGTCACCGCGTACCGGCTCAGCGTGAACGTGCGGCCCTACGAGGCCCTGAGAGCGGACCAGTTCGAGAAGATCACCATGCCCAAGCGCTGGCTCTCCGCCACCGCCGTCACCGATCTCCGCCAGATCGAGGGCAGGATCGCCGTCACCGAGCTCAAGAAGGGCTCCCTCCTCCAGAGTGACATGAGCGTCGAGCGGCCCGAACTCAAGCCGGGTGAGCAGGAGATCGCCATCATGATCGACGCGGCGACCGGCGTCGCGGGAAAGATCAACGCCGGCGCCACCGTCAACATCTACGCCACCTTCGCCGGCGAGAAGAAGGACGACCCCGCCCAGTCGCGGATGATCGTCGCCAACGCCCGCGTCCTCTCCGTCGGCAAGCTCACCCCCATCGACAACCGCAACGACCGCTCCGGCCGCGCCGCCACCGATGCCGTCCCCATCAGCTTCGCCCTCTCCACCCTCGACACCCAGCGCGTCGCGTACGCCGAGTCCTTCGCCGAGCACGTACGCCTCGCCCTCGTCGCCCCCACCACCGGCGGCGCCCCGGCCGACCAGCGCGACCGCACCTACACGCTCGACGAAGAAAAGTAAGGCGGCCCGGCATGACCACCAGGATTCTTCCGGCCGTCGGGGACCCCGACGCGGCCCGGTCCGTCGTCACCCTGCTCAGCCAGCTCCCCGACGCCGAACCCGCCGGGCCCGTCACCGACTCCACCCAGCTGGTCGACACCCTCGCCCGGCTCGCCGCCGAGTCCCTCGACGAGCTCCCCGAGGTCGTCCTCGTCCATGAGCGGATCGGACCCGTCCCCGCGCTCGACGTCATCCGCGAGGTCGCCCTCCGCTTCCCGGCCGTCGGCGTCGTCCTCATCACCGCCGACGCCAGCCCCGTCCTCTTCTCCGCCGCCATGGACTCCGGCGCCCGCGGCCTCGTCACCCTCCCCCTCGGATACGAGGAACTCGCCAGCCGCGTCCAGGCCGCCGCCCAGTGGTCCGCCGGGGTCCGCCGCCACCTCGGCGGCGGGGCCGACGTCGCCACCGGACCCGGCGGCACCGTCGTCACCGTCAGCGGCGCCAAGGGCGGCGTCGGCACCACCGTCACCGCCGTCCACCTCGCCCTCGCCGCCCGCGCCTCCGGGCGCAGCGTCGCCCTCGTCGACCTCGACCTCCAGGGCGGCGACATCGCCTCGTACCTGGACGTCCAGTTCCGGCGGTCGGCCGCCGACCTCGCGGCGATCGCCGACATCTCGCCGCGCGTCCTCCAGGACGCCGTGTACGTCCACGAGACCGGCCTCGCGCTGCTCCTCGCCCCGGCGGAGGGGGAACGCGGCGAGGAGGTCACCGACCGCGCCGCCCGCCAGATCGTCAGCGCCCTGCGCGCCCGGCACGAGGTCGTCGTCGTCGACTGCGGCTCCCAGCTCACCAGCGCCAACGCCGCCGCCATCGAGATGGCCGACACCGCGCTCCTGGTCACCACACCGGACGTGGTCGCGGTGCGGGCCGCCAAGCGGACCGTACGGATGTGGGAGCGCCTCCAGGTACGGAAGGCCGAGGAGACCACCACCCTGGTCAACCGCCACCACCGGTCCACCGAGATCCAGGCGCCCCTCGTCCAGAAGATCACCGGCACCCGGACGGCGGGCGTCTCCGTCCCCGCCAACTTCAAGGAACTCCAGGCCGTCGTCGACGCGGGCCGGCTGCACGACCTCGACGCCCGCTCGACGGTCAAGCAGGCCCTGTGGTCCCTCGCGGGCGAACTGGGCCTGGTCCAGGCGACGGCCCCCGCATCAGGGAAGCCCGGCAGGCCCGGCAAGGAGCTCGCCCGGGCGGGCGACCGGGGCTCGCTGGGCCTGCGCCGCCGCACCGGAGGCCGCTGAGCCATGCGGGCGGCGTACCGGGACGACGACAGGGGACAGGTGGCGATCGAGTTCCTCGGGATGGTGCCGCTCATCCTGCTCACGCTGGCCCTGCTCTGGCAGGTCGTCCTCGTCGGCTACACGTACACGCTCGCCGCCAACGCGGCGGACGAGGGGGCGCGGGCGGAGGCCGTCGGCGGTGACTGCGCGGGCGCCGCGACCCGGCACCTGGACGGCGCCTGGGCCGGCAGCGCCCAGCCGAGCTGCTCCACGGCGGGCGGCATGGCGACGGCCGTCGTGAGCGTCGAGGTCCCCGTCCTCTTCCCGGGGGTGGGCGGCCTCTTCCGCGTGGACGCCACGGCGGGCGCGATCTCCGAGGAGGGCCTGAGGCCATGAGGGAACACCTCCGCACGAGGACCCGCGACCGGGGCCAGGCAGCCATCGAGTACCTCGGCTTCCTCCCCCTCCTGCTCATCGTCGGGCTCGCGGGCCTCCAGCTCGGTGTCGTCGCGTACGCGGCCCAGCAGGCGGGCACGGCGGCCCGCGCCGCCGCCCGCGCCGACACCACCGACGAAGAGGACGCGCCCGAGCCCGAGGCGGCCGGCCTCGCGGCCATGAGCGGCTGGATCGCGAGCCGCTCCGACATCGACGTCGGCGGCGGGGTCGCCACCGTCACCGTCGAGATCCCCCGTGTCCTGCCCTTCTGGGACTTCGACCCCATCGTCAAGACCGCCACCATGCCCGAGCCGCCGCCCACCGAGGACGACGAATGAGAAGGGACGACACGTCATGAGTCTGCGCGCCCGGATCAACGCCCCCGAGGACAAGGGCGCCGGAGCCGGCCGGGAGGACGGCCATCTCGTCGCCGCCTTCCGCGCCAAGCTCCTGGAGGAGATCGACCTCACGGAGATGTCCGCGCTCGCGGCCGCCGAGCGGCGCGCCCGCCTGGAGCGCGTCCTCGGCCACATCATCAGCCGCGAGGGACCGGTCCTCTCCACGGCCGAGCGCGCCCAGCTGATCCGCCGCGTCGTCGACGAGGCCCTCGGCCTCGGCGTCCTCGAACCCCTCCTCGAGGACGCCTCGATCACCGAGATCATGGTGAACGGCCCCGACCAGATCTTCATCGAGCGCAACGGCCGCGTCGAACTCCTCCCGCTCCGCTTCGCCTCCCACGACCAGCTGATGCAGACCATCGAGCGGATCGTCTCCACCGTCAACCGCCGCGTCGACGAGTCGAACCCGATGGTCGACGCCCGGCTCCCGTCCGGCGAGCGCGTCAACGTCATCATCCCGCCGCTCTCCCTCACCGGAGCGACGCTCACCATCCGCCGCTTCCCCCGCGCGTACACGCTCCACGAGATGATCGGCCTCGGCTCGCTCGACGAGCAGATGCTGCTCCTGCTGTCCGGGCTCGTGCAGGCCAAGTTCAACGTGATCGTCTCCGGCGCCACCGGCACCGGCAAGACGACCCTCCTCAACGCCCTCTCCGGGCTCGTCCCGGAGGGCGAGCGGATCATCACCATCGAGGACTCGGCGGAGCTCCAGCTCCAGCAGGCCCACGTCATCCGCCTGGAGGCCCGCCCACCCAACATCGAGGGACGCGGAGCCATCTCCATCCGCGACCTGGTCCGTAACTCGCTCCGCATGCGCCCCGACCGCATCATCGTGGGTGAAGTCCGAGGCGGCGAGACCCTCGACATGCTCCAGGCGATGTCCACCGGCCACGACGGCTCGCTCGCCACCGTCCACGCCAACTCCGCCGAGGACGCCCTGATGCGGCTCCAGACACTCGCCTCGATGTCCGAGGTGAAGGTGCCGTTCGAGGCGCTGCGCGACCAGATCAACAGCGCGGTCGACGTCCTCGTCCAGCTGACCCGGCACCCGGACGGCACCCGCAGGATCACCGAGATCGCCGTCCTCGCCTCCCACGGGCGCGAGCGCTTCCTGCTCGCCACGATCTGCCGCTTCCAGGCGCAGCCGGTCGCCGCCGACGGCCGGGTGTACGGACAGTTCACGTACCACCCGCTGCCCCGGCGGGTCGCCGAGCGGCTCTACATGGCAGGTCAGCCCGTCCCGCAGGCCTTCGGCGTGGCCGCGACGGACGCCGGACTGGCCACCCGAGAAGCGAACTAGGAGCAGAGGTCCATGACCGTGATCGATCCCGTGTGGCTGACGATCGGCGTGGCGCTGCTCTGCGGCGTCCTCGGCGTGACGGGCGTCCAGGTGTACGCGAACGGCGCCCGCCGCCACGCGGCGCTCGTCGCCCGGCTCGACGAGACGCACGAGCCGGAGGCGACCGGCCGCCGCAGGCGCCGCTTCCGGGGCATCGACCGGCGCGTACGCCGGACGTCCCTCGGCCGGAAGCTGGAACTGCGGATCTCGGCGACGGGACTGGACGTGACACCCGGCGAGTTCACCGTAGGCCTGGCGGCGACCGTGGCCGTCCTCTGGGTCGTCGGACAGTCGGCGCTCTCGCCGTTCTTCGGCCCGATCTGCGGTCTTCTGGGCGTATGGGTGGCCTGGGGCTTCCTCAACTGGCAGCGCCAGAAGCGCATCGAGAAGTTCATCAACCAACTCCCCGAGCTCTCCCGCATCCTGGCCAACGCCACCCAGGCCGGACTGGCCCTGCGCATGGCGCTGAGCCTCGCCGCCGACGAGCTGGAGTCCCCGGCCGGAGACGAACTGGAGAAGGTGGCACAACAGTTGGCGGTCGGCACGTCCCTGGACGACGCCTTGGGTGAACTAGCGGAACGCCTCCCCTCCCGCGAACTGGTCGTCCTCGTCACCACCCTCGTCCTCGCCAACCGCGCGGGCGGCACCGTCGTCTCCTCCCTCCGGAACCTCACCGAGACCCTGGAGGAACGCAAGGAGACCCGGCGCGAGGTCCGCACCCAGCTCTCCCAGGTGAGCATGACCGCGTACGCCGTCCCCGTCATCGGCGTCGGCTCCCTCCTGCTCATCGACAACATGCAGCCCGGCGCCCTCGACCGCATGACCGGCTCGACCGTCGGACAGTTCGCGGTGGTCGTCGCCTGCGCCCTGTACGTGGTCGGCTTCGCCGCCATCCGCCGCTTCTCGAAGATCGACGTATAGGACGGGCGCGCGCCATGGACCTCCTCCTCGCCCTCCTCGCCGGCCTCGCCGTCACGGGCTTCTGCTACGGCCTGCGCCTCTACCGCGCCGACGCCCGCCTCCCCGACGACCTCAAGCTCGCCCTGGAGGTCGGCGCGACCCGGACAGGCGCGGTCGATTCCGCGGTGGACCGCCTCGGCATGCGCTGGTCACCCGCGGTCCTCCGCCTGATGGGCCCCAAACGGGTCAACGCCGTACGCCGCCGCATCGACCTCGCGGGCAACCCCGGCGGCCTGACGATCGACCGGTACGGGGCGAGGCGTGCCGTGTACGGCTTCCTCGGCGTGCTAGGCGGCCTGCTCATGCTGTCCAAGGGCTCGGTCCTGGTCGCGCTGCTCCTCTTCGCGTTCGGCGCGTTCTGGACGGAGGTCGGCATCTGGTCGGCCGTCCGCATCCGCAAGGACCAGATCGAACGCACCCTCCCGGACTTCCTTGACGTCCTCGCCGTGGTCGTCTCGGCCGGCCTCGGCTTCCGCCAGGCCCTGGAACGGGTCGCGGAACAGTACGCGGGCCCCTGGTCCGACGAACTCCGCATCACCCTGCGCCAGATGGACATGGGCGTCAGCCGCCGCCAGGCCTTCGACGAACTGCGCCGCCGCAACGACTCGGAGCAGGTGGCGCAGTTCGTCACGGCGCTCCAGCAGGGCGAGGAGCTGGGCGCCCCGATCGTCGACACCCTCATACAGATCGCCAACGACATGCGGCGCACGGACGCGCAGAACGCCCGCCGCAAGGCGGCGAAGGCGGTCCCGAAGGCGACGATGGTCATCACCACCCTGATGGTCCCGGCGACGATGATCCTCCTCGGCGCGGGCCTGTTCCTGGGCACGGGCACGGACTTCGGCTCGGTGACGGGCGAGTGAGCGGGCCCCGGTGAAGCCGCCCGCGCCCCGGGCGCCCGCCGTGGACGGGCGGCGCACCTCGCGCCACCCGTCCGAGCGCTAGCGCGGGGAGCCGCCACCCTCCCCTCGGTCCCGGTCGTGGAACAGGTCGAGCACGTCCGGCGCGGGCGGGTAGTGCGGCGCGCACTCCGGGCAGGCGTAGACGTTGAATCCGGGCCCGGAGCTCTGGTGCACCTCGCAGACGACGACCGGGTCCGTCGTGATCGCGCAGCACCGCACGCACATCCGTACGGGCTGCCGAGCTGCCGCCCGCGTGGCCGCCTCCTCCGCGTTGCGGTGCGCACCCTCGTGCCCGGCGGGAAGCGAGCACGGCGGGCGGTGACGGCCGGGACGGTCCTCACCGGGCCACCGAGCCCCGCAGAGTTCGGGGGCGGGGACGGCGGTCGAGGTCGTCATCACGCCACCCCCAGCCCGTGCAGATCCCGGCTGTCCAGATCGATCCCGAAGTCCGCCGCGAGGACGAGCGCGAGCCGCCGCTGCCGCTGCCGCGCCCGTTCCTGCCGCTGGTCGTACGCGAGCAGGTAGGGGCGGACGAGCGCGGTCTCGTTCCCGTTCAGCGGCCGGTCGAGCCCGTAGGGGGAGCGTGGGGCGGGAAGTCGCACCGCCCCCGAACTCACCGCCGGGACCCGGCACGGGGGCCGGTTGTCTGTCCACAGCGCGGTACGTACGCGATGCCGGCCGCTTCCCCGCGACCCGAACACCAGCCTCGCCCACAGAACGAGGGCACGGATAAGGTCTGTCATGTTGACCTGCTTTCCACAGGTTGGCCACGCCCCGGGAGTGTTCGCGCACTCGCCGGGGTCTTCCGTTTTGAACGCTAGCCGTACTTGTAGGCCTTGTCTACCTCGTCTAGGACGTTGCCCATATGCGCGGCGTATAGCACGTAGCTAACGTCCTGGACATGGTTATCGACCGTTTTGACCCGACGCCCATCTATAAGCAGGTGGCCCGAGTGATCCGTGAGCGGATCAAGTCCGGCGAGCTTCAGCCGAGGGACCCGATTCCGTCCGAGTCGAAGCTGGTGGCGGACTATGGCGTGGCGAGGGACACGGCACGGCAGGCCGTCGCCCTCCTGCGCTCGGAGGGATGGGTGATGACCATCCCGCAGCGAGGCAGCTTCGTCGCTGAGCAGCCGCCCGAGGGTGGCGGTCCCGACGCCTGACCCACGGTCACGACGTCGACGGCAACTGTCTCAATCTCACCGCAGCTTGACGATCCTCCTTCGCGCACGCAACGGCATGTGACAGAGTGCGGACCGAGTGTGAGAGAGGTGGGGGTGACGGGACTTGATTGCCACAGGCCTGAACGACCGGCTGATCGCCGAGACTTGCTCCATCACCTTCGCTGAACTCCACACCGCCACGCACGCCGAGGCCCTAGCCTTTTGGCTGGGCACCAGGCCGACCCGATGACCGGCACCCACAGAGGGGCCCACGGGCCCTGTGCGCCGACACGACCACTGGCGTCCGAACGCGGAGGGGACCACGATGTACGACGCGATGCTGAAGGCCGCGACCAAGGCCAAGGTGCGGGCATGGAGCTGGACGACAAGGTCCACGAGGGACCGCGGGCAGACGGCGGTGGAGTACCTGGGGATCATTGTGGTGGTGGTGGCGATCGTGGTGGCGATCACCGGCACGGACATCGGCCAGTCGATCAAGACCGCCATTACGGAGAAGATCGCCGAGCTGACTGGCGGGTAGTTCGCAGAACCCGACGCGACTCCGGGCAGGCGTTCCCTGTCTACATTGCTGTTGTGGCAGGTCTCTTGTTTTTGGCGTTCGCCTACTTCGCGGTGGGACAGGCCGCATTCACCCGGAACAGCGCCCAGACTGCGGCCGACGCAGCAGCCCTAGCGGCTGCCCAGGATGCTCGGGCGCAGCTGCGGGAGGGCTGGGTCGAGGTGCTCCTCGACCCGGGGCAGTGGGGCCGGTTTCTTTCCGGACTGGAATACGACAGCGATGCCGCGTGCGGTCAGGCGGCGGAGTTCGCGGCTCGGAACGGCGCCGAACTGTCCGGAGACTCCTGTAGGCCCCTCGCTCCAGGCGGCTTCCGTGTGACGGTGCGTACGAATAGCTCGGAGTCGCATCCTGCAACGGCATCTGCTTCAGCAGTGATCGAACCGCGCTGCGAGTTCGAGGAGCCGGAGCCCCCCTCGAAGCCGCCTCCCTCCACGCCGCCGCCACCCGACGAGGGTGAGGAGGAGGAAGAGGGTCCGATCGAGGGGCTCACTTGTGACGGGGTTGCCTGGGAGATCGATCCGGAGAATCCGACCCTGCCAGGAGCCGTCGATCTCTTCACGGTCCGACTGTCCGAATGACCTGCGACGACGAGTAAAGGAAGCGCGCTTCATGAACGTTCGATACGCACGCCGGGGATTGGCTTCCCTCGCAGTCGCGTCGGTAGCTTTCCTCGCGGTCGGCTGTGGAGCTGAGGAGAAGCCGAAGGACCATAAGCCCTCTGTGGCGGGCACTACCCCACAGCAGGGTGAGACCACAAAGGCCTCTCAGCCAGTCGAAGAGCCAGCGGAGACGCTGGCTGTCCTCAAGGGGCGCAAGAGTCTGGAACTCGCCATCAACTCGATTGAACGAGACGCTGGCGGATTCCTCACAGTCAAGGGCCAACTGCGCAATAGCGGGGACTCTGGCGCTGCCGTCCCCGCGCAGGTTAGTGGTGACGAGACGGAGGTGCTGAAGCATGGCACTTCCCTGGGTGGGGCAACGCTCGTCGATTCTGTGGGCAAGAAGAGGTACTACGTGTTGCGGGACACGGATGGGAGGCCGTTGACCACAGCGGGGCTCGGTGTCGTATCCGCAGGCGACTCGGTCCCCGTCTTCATGCAATTCCCCGCACCCCCCGCCTCCACCACCGACGTCTCCTTCCAGCTCCCCACCTTCGAACCCGCCACCCTCAAACTCTCCTGAGGCGACGCCATGACGACGACGAACCGCCGCCTGGCCGCGCTGGCCCTCACCTCCGTGGCTCTCTGGCCGCTGGCGACACCCACCGCGCACGCCGACGATCCCCCCGGCTCCGCCGGCGTCGCCGCCGCGCCGCCCGCCATCAACGCCGACGCCCCAGGGCTGATGCTTCCCGACGGTGCCACCCTCGCTCCCGCCAAGGTGCTCGACATCAAGCAGATCGTCGAGGAGGAGGGCGGTGCGGAGCGCCGGCAGGACACCAACGTGGACGTGACCTTCGCGCTCCAGGCCGAGGTGCTGTTCCCGAAGAACAGCGCCAAGCTGAGCCCTTCCGCCACATCCCGCATCGCCGCGATCGCCGCCGAGGTCAACAAGCTCGGCTCCAGCCGCGTCCGGGTCTTCGGGTTCACCGACAACCTCGGGACGTACGAGCACGGGCTCAAGCTGTCGAAGCAGCGTGCCGTCGCCGTGCAGCAGGTCCTCGCCCGGAGTCTCGACCCCGGGACGACCTTCGACATCCGGGGCTACAGCGAGGACTACCCGATCGCGGACAACGCGACCGAGGAGGGCCGCAAGAAGAACCGGCGCGTCGAGGTCTCCTTCCCCCGCACCACGAATTGACGGGGCACGAGCACCGGGCCCGGGTCGCGACTCTCCTGCGGTCCGGCCCCGCCCGGTCGGCGTCCTGCCTCAGACGCCCTCGACGTGCGCCCTGGCTCCGCAGAGCTTGACCATGTCGTCGACGTCCGACGTGAGGATGATCCGGGGGCCGTGGTGACTCAAGGCCGTCGCGGCAACCACCGCATCGATGGCGTACTTGTGGCCGTGCAGGTTCGCGTCGCGCAACAAGTCGATCGCGCTCCAGGTCAGCGCCTCGGTGACGGGCAGTACTTCAAGCCGTGACACGTACCAGCGGAAGCGGGCCATCTGGACTCTCATGTGCCATGCCTCGATGAGCGTCAGGTCACTTACCGCCACGAGCAGGTCCTTGGCCTGGGCCGCCTTGATGAAGGCGGTGACCTGGGGGTCGGCATTCACGGCCTTCGACAGGCCCTCGCTGTCGAGCAGCAGAATTCCGTGGCTCAGCTGACCGCTCGGTCGGGCCACGCCCCGTCCTCCCGGTTGATCTCAGCGCCGGTCTCCGACGCGGCGAGTGCTTCGGCCGCCAGGATGGCCTCGGTGGCGCGATCCTGCATGGCCTGAGGAATCGGACCGGTCTCCTGCTCGCTCGCCTCCAACAGCTCGTCCAGCAGGTCGCGCTGTATCTGCCGCTCGACGGCCGCGCTGATGTACGCCGAGAAGCCTCGCGCTCCGACACGCGCCTTCACGGCCGCGATCCGCCCGGCCGGCATGGAGACGCTGACCTTCTGGGCGGGGCCCTCGTCCGGGCCGTACTCCTGGGGAGTGTCCATGAGACGATAGTAGCAAATGGGGTAGCAAATGCGTGGTCGGATGTGAACGCCAAGCGTCGAGCCGACGGCGGACGCCCCCGGCCCCGGCCCCGGTCGGGCGTTACGGGCCGACGCGCTGCGACTTGTCCTCTGGGACCAGCACCCCCACCACCGTGCCCCCGACGACGAGAGCCTCTGCGCGGAACGTCGCCGGCGGTCGTTGCGGCTCCTGGCCGCCGCCGTGGACGACTGGGGCGGAGGGCGGGGGCCGACCGTCCCTGGCGGGGGCGGGGGTCGCGTACCTGTGTCTGCCCCTGACGTGGGCGGTCGAGGTCGCTGCCCGGTTTCGGTCATTCCTGGACGGGTGGGCGGGGGAAGGCGGGCTTGTCATCGACCATCTTCCCCATCTCCCAGGTGGGGCACCGTGGTTGAGTTCCGGCCACTGCCTACGACGCGGCCAAGGGGTGGGATGAGAGCCTCGCCTGGGTGCCCGGGGCCGTGTGGACGTTGCCCCTCGCCGTCGTGCCGGGCCAGGGGGCGGTCGCGCTCATGCACGCGTCGTCCGACGGGTACACGCTGCGGGTCAGGGCCGCGGACAGCGGTGAGACGCGCTGGACCTCCGTTCCGTGGAAGCCGCCGACGCCCGTGGAGGGCGCGGAGGGCGACCCCGAGTCCGGCGAGGCGGCCGAGATCCCGGACGTGACAGGCGTCGAACAGGACGGCCGGAGCTACGTCGTCGCGTACGCGCACGGCATGCGGGGCAAGGACGCGCTGCACGAGGGCACCGAGGTGGTCCGGCTGGCGGTGTACGCGGCGGACGCGTCCGGCTCCTCCGTGAAGCCGCTGCGGGAGATCGACGTACCGGTGTCGGCCGACCCGGGTGAGGTGTCGGTGCGGGCGGACGGCGGGCGGCTGCTGGTCGCCTGGGGCGAGGAGGGCACGTTCCCGCGGTGGTCCCACGCCGTGGATGTGGTGACCGGCGCGCTCACCCCGTACAAGGAACCCGACCGACTTCTGGGGCGGTGGTGCGACCAGGAGCCGGACGGCTGTTACGACAGCCGCGTGGTGGCGGCCTCCGCCGACGGTCCACTGGTGGCGGTGGGGCGTGGTGGCTTCGGTGTGCCCGGTCGCTGGTTCAGCGGCGACGTCCGTCCCGACGGCGTCGCCGCGAGGGCCGGCATCCTCGACTCCTGGAACGGCAAGGCGTACGGCGTCGGGGCCGGTCAGGTCCTCGCCCATTGGGACGCGGCCGGCGATGCCGTTCCGGTCTGGTCGGTGCATGACGTGCGTACGGGCCGGGTCCAGGCCCGGATGGAGTGCGGATACGACGAGTACAGCGGAGTGGGGCGCTCGGCCGCGAAGCGCGACTACCGGGTGATCACCTCGCCTTCGGGTCGCTACCTGGCAGCGGGCCCCGTCGCCTTCGACCTGGAACGGAAGAAGGGGATCTGCCTGGAGGGCGACGGCGACCGCAAGGCCATCGTCCTCGCTTCGCTCCGCGACGACGGCACCGCCTACGGCCAGGTGCAGGAGGATTCGCCCGGGGGTGAACCGGTCGTAGCCCAGCTCGACCTCGCTGTCGCCGACGGCGCGGCGAAGGTCCTCGGCCTGGGCGTCGAGACCCCGTACTACACCGACGTGAGCGGCTCGGGCCTTTTCGTCACGCGCGACGACGACGAGAACGTGCGGATCTCGTTGCGCCGCGAACGCTGACGCGACGCCCGCCCGTCCCGTCGCTCCCGCCCCCGCCCGCCCGTCCCCCGTCCGCCTGCCCGAGGGGAACCCCAGCCCCGCCGCGGCGCGTCTCGGGTAGGCGATTTACCCTCCGGGGTGGATGACGTTCCGCGTGCTAGCGGGAGTACGGCGGGGTTGGGGTCGGCGTCGGCGTCGGCGCCAGCAGGGCCAAGGCCGTCCGGATCGTCGCGATCACCCGATCCGGACGGTCGAAGACGTCCCGGGCCGTGAAGCGCAGGACGCGGCGGACCTCCGGGCAGGTCTGGAGGGCGTTGAAGCGGGCGATGTCCCGTTCGTGCGCCCGGCGGTCGCCGTGGAAGGCGAAGCCCTCGATCTCGACGACGAGGCCCGCCGCGCGGAAGAGGAAGTCAGGGCGGAGGGCCCGCCCGTCCGCAGTCCGGAGGACGGGCTGGGACTCCGGTCGGAGGCCCGCGTCATGCATCCGGAGGCGGGCGATCGTCTCCGCGGGGGAGCCGGCCTCCGGGTCGGTCAGCCTCAGCCATTCGCGCGCCAGGGCCGCGCCCGGGCGGGGAGAGGAGAGTTCGGCCACCAGGGCGTCATGGTGGACGAGCGCCTCGCGTCTGACGCCCGAGACCGTACGCCGGGACAGCGCCGAGTCCGCCACGACCACGGCTTCCTCGCGGGGGCCGCGTCGTATCAGGTCGCCGATTGTCCGCACGGGAGTCGTCACCCGCAGGCCGGCCCGTACCGACCAGTCCGCCTGGGTGAGGGAGTGGGCCGAGTGGACGCGTACGTCGGTGCGGCCGGTGATGCCGCTCGATCCCGGCCGGTGGGTGGTGAACTCCATTGGTTCCGAGGGGTCTTGCCCGTCACGGCGCCGTCCACCGTTCACGTCCAGGAGCTCGGCTCGGTGCAGCCTCGCCGCCGTGGTGTGGCTGCACACCAGGTCGGGACGGAGAAGTTGGACCACGGTCGCTCTCTCCCGATGGCCCACGTCCTTTCCCGGGGCCGCCCACGCCCCCCCGGCAGATCGGCTGCCAGCCTTCTCTCCGGAGCCGTCCCCGCAGTCGCCCTCGCGACCAGCCCGCCGCGTACGCCCACTCGGTCAGGAGTGCCCCGCCCCTCGCGAGGATCGCCAACTCGTACATACGCCCAACGATCCACGGAGGAGGGACACTTCGCACCCCCTGTGGAAAACCCGGTGAAAGCCGTCGTCAGGAAAGCGCAAAAGTGACGGGACGTAGGGGCGGCGGAGGAGCATTCTGGAGCTGAGTACCCGACACCACAGGGACCGTTCCGAAGTGGGCTGCCGATGACGTCGACGCCGAGTGTCCAACTGGTCAGTGACCTCGTCACCCGGATTCCCGAGTTCCGGGGAGCGTACGAGACCCATGTCTTCACCCAGGGCGACGTCCTGCCGCACGTCTTCTTCTGGGACGTCGTCCAGGGCACCGTCCGCTCCTTCCTCGGCGAGGACCCGACCGCCGCCGACTGGCGCCGTACCCTCGACTTCCTGGAGGAGCAGTGCTGTCGGGGTGTTCTCGGCATCGACGAGGTCATCGTCACCTCGTTCCTCGGCGACCTGCCCTCCCCGCAGGAGCCGGGGCACGGCATCGTCCAGCAGCTCGGGCCCGCCCTCTCCGCGAAGTTCGTCCGGATAAGGCCCCTTGGGTGAGGCGTAGGGCGGCCCCGGGATAATCGGGCGCATGTCCCAGCCCCACCGTCCCCTCAGCCTCTCCCGCTCCACCCTCACCGCCCTCGGCGGCTACGCCGCCACCCGGCTCGTCGGTCTGGCCGTCCTCGCCATCGCCGCCGCCGCGACCGGCAAGGACGGGCTGCACCGGCTCAAGGGTCGCTGGGACTCCGTCTGGTACGTCCGCGTCGCCGAGCACGGATACGGGTACGAGGTCACCCTGCCGAACGGCGACGTCCACTCCGACCTGGCCTTCTTCCCGCTCCTCCCCGCCCTGGAGCGGGGCCTGTCCGCCGTCCTCCCCGTCGACGCGGCGACCGCCGGGCTGCTCGTCTCCTGGACCGCCGCGCTCGCCGCCGCCTGGGGCATCCACCGGTGCGGCGCCCACGTCGCGGGGGAGCGCGCCGGGGTGCTGCTCGCCGTCCTCTGGGGCGTGTACCCGACCGCGTTCGTACAGTCGATGGCCTACACGGAGACCCTGTTCACCGCCCTCGCCGCCTGGTCGCTGTACGCCGTCCTGCGCGGCAAGTGGATCCTCGCCGGCCTCCTGTGCACCGCCGCAGGGCTCACCCGGCCGACGGCCGCCGCACTGATCGCCGCCCTCGGGATCACCGCCCTCGTCACCCTCGTACGGGATCGGAGGCTGCCCCTCCGGACGGTGGTCGGGGTCCTGCTCGCCCCGCTGGGATGGCTCGCGTACGTCGTGTACGTCGGTGTCCGCGAGGGCAGCGCGACCGCCTACTTCGAGGTCCAGGCCGCCTGGGGCAACTCCATCGACGGCGGTGTCGCCCTCGCCCGCTTCATCGCCGGCCTGCCCTGGCCCGCCGCCCTCGGCCTGTGCGCGGCGCTCGCGCTCCTCGGCTGGCTCGTCGCCCTCTGCGTGCGGCAGAAGCAGCCGCTGCCCCTGCTCGTCTACACGATCGGCGTCGTCCTCGTCTCCCTCGTCGGAGCCGCCTACTTCGGCTCCCGGCCGCGCCTGATGATGCCCGCGTTCGGGCTGCTCCTCCCGCCCGCCGTGGCCCTCGCGCGCCTGCGCACCCGCGCCGCCGTGCCCGTCCTCGCCGGGCTCGCGCTCGCCTCCGCCGCCTACGGGGCGTTCACCCTGCTCGGCTCGGGCCCTCCGTGATCCGAGGGGAGACCCGCGTACCCGGCCGCAGCCCCCACGCGGCCATGGCGCCCGCCTCCGCCTCCAGGACGTGCCGGCCGCGCGGCCTGACCATCCCGAGGCGTCCCGGCCGCATCGTCACGACCGACAGGACCCTGAGCTCGCGGTCCAGGTAGGCCACGTCGATCGCGAAGCGCATGCCGAAGGTGTGCACGCTGTTCGTCCGCGTGATCAGCAGCGCCCCCGCGATCCCGTCCCGGCCGAGCAGCCCCCGCCGCCGCGCCCGGTACGACGCCGCCACCTCCAGGGGAAGCGCCAGCGCGTCCACCGTCAGCGTTCCCACCCCGTCCCGCCATTTCCCCATGCGCCAGACCGTAGCGGCCCACGCCCATAGGGTCAGCTCCGTGTACGTCACGCTGATCGCCGTCGCCGCCCTGTGGGGGGCCGCCGTCGGGCTCCTCGTCCCGCGCGCCGCGTACCGGCTCTCCGTGCCGGCCGACGAGCCCTGGCGCGACCGCTGCCCCGTCGGGCACCCGCTCGCGGGCCCCGCGCGCGGGTGGCTCGGCCGGCCCGGGCGGCAGGACTGCGCGACCAGCGCCACCCCGCTCGCCGCGCCGCTCCTCACCGCCCTCGCCTGCGCCGCGCTCGCCGCCGCCACCGGCGGGCCCCGGCCCGAGCTGGCGGTCTGGCTGCTCGGCGCGCCCTTCGCCGTCCTCCTCGCCTGCGTCGACGCCCGCGTCCACCGGCTCCCCGACGGGCTCACCCTGCCGCTCGCCGCGACGGTCCCGCTGCTCCTCGGTGGCGCGGAACTCCTGCCGTACGACGCGGGCTCCTGGCTCCACGCCCTCCTCGGCGCCCTCGCCCTCGGCGGGTCCTACCTGGTGCTCTTCGTGATCAATCCGTCGGGACTCGGCTTCGGTGACGTCAAACTGGCGCTGCCGCTGGGCGCCGCCCTCGGCTGGTACGGCTGGGGCGTCCTGTTCGCCGGAGCCTTCGCGGGCTTCCTCCTCGGCGCGGTGTACGGCCTCGGCCTCGTCCTGCTGCGCCGCGCCGACCGCTCCTCGGCGATCCCCTTCGGCCCGTTCATGCTGGTGGGCGGCCTGCTCGGGCTGCTCCTCGGGGCCTTCACCGCGCTCCCCTGAAGCGGGCGGGCGTCAACGCCGCGCCGCGACGGAACCCCGCCGCCACGCCGGGGCGCAAACCCGCCACACGGCACCACAACCCTTGTCCCGACTGGGATCCGACGAATCCCGGGCGGTCAGTTCCGCGCACGTGGCGCGCAACACGACTAACGAAGGGTTATGGTGGAAACCCCCCCTCGGGCCGGTCCGTATCCCCCCCCACGGACCGGCCCGTTTTTTCTTTCCCGCCCCCTCGGGCGGGAGGAACGGGAGGGTGGCAGGGGTCAGCCCCGGCCGGCCCAGATGTTCGTTCCCTCGGTGTCGACCGCGAACGAGTCGATCTCCTTGAGGTCCCCGGCCGTCAGCGGCGCGGCCGCGAGCGCGGCGACGTTCTCCTCCAGCTGGGCGACGCTGGACGCGCCGATCAGCGCCGAGGTCATCCGCTCGTCGCGCAGCACCCACGACAGCGCCAGCTGCGCCAGCGACTGCCCGCGCCGCTCCGCGATGCCCGCCAGGCCGTGGAGGCGCCGCAGCACCTCGTCGGAGAGCAGGTTCGGGTCGAGGGACTTGCCCTGGGTGGCCCGCGAGCCCTCCGGGATGCCCTTCAGGTACTTGTTGGTGAGCAGCCCCTGCGCCAGCGGCACGAAGGAGATGCAGCCCATGCCGGCGTCCTCCAGCGTGTCGAGGAGGCCGTCGTCCTCGGTCCAGCGGTTGATCATCGAGTACGAGGGCTGGTGGATCAGGGCCGGGACGCCCATCTCGCGCAGGATCCGGGCCGCCTCGGCGGTCTGCTCGCTGTTGTACGAGGAGACACCGACGTACAGCGCCTTGCCCTGCTGGACGGCGGAGGCCAGGGCCCCCATCGTCTCCTCCAGCGGGGTGTGCGGGTCGAAGCGGTGCGAGTAGAAGATGTCGACGTAGTCGAGGCCCATCCGCTTCAGGGAGGCGTCGAGCGAGGACAGCAGGTACTTGCGGGAGCCCCACTCGCCGTACGGGCCGGGGTGCATCTCGTAGCCGGCCTTGGTCGAGACGATCAGCTCGTCGCGGTAGGGCGCGAAGTCCTGGGCGAAGAGCTTGCCGAAGTTCAGCTCGGCGGAGCCGGGCGGCGGACCGTAGTTGTTCGCCAGGTCGAAGTGGGTCACACCGAGGTCGAAGGCGCGGCGCAGGATCGCGCGCTGGTTGTCGAGCGCGCGGTCGTCACCGAAGTTGTGCCAGAGGCCGAGGGAGATCGCCGGGAGCTTGAGGCCGCTGCGGCCCGTGCGGCGGTACTCCATGGTGTCGTAGCGGTCCGCGGAGGCGCGGTACAGGGGGGAATCAGTCACGTATCTCTGCTTATCACGGACTTGTGACAGTCCCGGGCTGGGAGCCTGTCGTCCGTGCGCAGTAGTGTGGCGGCTTGCGGACCGCCGCTGCCGGGTGGACCGCCGCTGCATGGAGAGGTAAAGAACAGTGAACCTGCGCGACCTGGTGTACGGGCTCTACGCACGCCGGGTGGAAGGCCGCCTCGACCATGATCAGGTGCCCAAGCACATCGGTGTCATCCTCGACGGGAACCGGCGCTGGGCCAAGGCGTCCGGCGGGACCCCCGAGCAGGGCCACAAGGCGGGCGCCGACAAGATCCAGGAGCTGCTCGGCTGGTGCGCCGAGACCGACGTCGAGGTCGTCACGCTCTGGATGCTGTCCACGGACAACCTGAACCGGCCCGAGGAGCAGCTGATCCCGCTGCTCGGCATCATCGAGAACGCCGTGCGCGCGCTCGCCGCCGACGGCCGCTGGCGGGTCAACCACGTCGGCACGATGGACCTGCTGCCCGCCCGTACCCAGTCCGTGCTGAAGGAGGCCGAGCAGGCCACCCACGCCAACACGGGAATACTGGTGAACGTGGCCGTGGGCTACGGCGGCCGGCAGGAGATCGCGGACGCGGTCCGCTCGCTGCTCCTGGAGCACGCGGAGCGGGGGACGAGCTTCGAGGAGCTCGCCGAGATCGTCGACGTCGAGCACATCTCGGAGCACCTCTACACGCGCGGCCAGCCCGACCCGGACCTGGTGATCCGTACCAGCGGTGAGCAGCGTCTCTCCGGGTTCATGCTGTGGCAGAGCGCCCATTCCGAGTACTACTTCTGCGAGGTCCACTGGCCGGCCTTCCGGAAGGTCGACTTCCTGCGGGCGCTGCGCGACTACGCGGCCCGGCACCGGCGCTACGGCACCTGAGACGCCCCGTCGGAACCGATCACCTCGTGTTCACGAACACGTCGTCATATGCCATGGCATGGCAGCGGTGGTTCGAGGGCATACCCCTGGTGAAGTGAGCGGCACGGAGACCGCCACCCGGGAGGCCCCTTGCACCAGGACGACCGTGCGGGACACGTACGGGAGAAGCGGAGGGCCGTGGTTCGGCCCGTGCATCGCGGCCTGAGCCCGGTCCCATTCCGTAGCGACACCGGTTCCGTCGCGCCCCGACCTCACAGGGGTCTTCAGAGGGGGTCTGTCCTTCCGTGGTGACCAGCACGAAGCGCCGCCTTAACGACCGGCGCACCTATGTTCTCGACACCAGCGTCCTGCTGGCCGACCCCAAAGCCGTGTCACGGTTCGACGAGCACGAAGTCGTGCTCCCGATCGTCGTGGTCACGGAGTTGGAGGCCAAGCGGCACCACCCAGAGCTCGGCTACTTCGCCCGGCAGGCCCTGCGCCTCCTGGACGACTTCCGGGTCAGGTACGGACGCCTGGACGCCCCTCTCCCCGTCGGGGAGCTGGGCGGCACCCTGCGTGTCGAACTCAACCATTCCGACCCCGGCATCCTGCCCGCCGGCTACAGGTTGGGGGACAACGACTCACGGATCCTCGCGGTCGCGCGCAACCTCCAGGCGGAGGGGTACGACGTCACGGTCGTCTCCAAGGACCTGCCGCTGCGCATCAAGGCCTCCTCGGTCGGTCTCCTGGCGGAGGAGTACCGCGCCGAACTGGCCATCACGGACGCCAACGGCTGGACCGGGATGTCCGAGCTCGCGCTCTCCGGGGAGCAGGTGGACCTGCTCTTCGAGCAGAGCACGCTGCACGTCCCGGAGGCCGCCGACCTCCCGGTCCACACGGGCCTGGTGCTCCAGTCCGAGCGCGGCAAGGCGCTCGGCCGGATCACGTCCGACGGGAACGTCCGCCTCGTCAGGGGCGACCGGGAGGCCTTCGGGCTCCACGGCCGCAGCGCCGAGCAGCGGATCGCGCTCGATCTGCTCCTCGACCCGGACGTCGGCATCATCTCGATGGGCGGCCGGGCCGGTACGGGCAAGTCCGCGCTCGCGCTCTGCGCGGGCCTGGAAGCGGTGCTGGAGCGCCGGCAGCACCAGAAGGTGATGGTCTTCCGCCCGCTGTACGCGGTCGGCGGCCAGGAGCTCGGCTATCTGCCGGGCAGCGAGGCGGAGAAGATGAGCCCCTGGGCTCAGGCGGTCTTCGACACGCTGTCCTCGGTCGCGAGCCGCGAGGTCATCGAGGAGGTGCTCGGGCGCGGAATGCTGGAGGTCCTGCCGCTCACCCACATCCGGGGCCGCTCCCTCCACGACGCCTTCGTCATCGTGGACGAGGCCCAGTCCCTGGAACGGAACGTCCTGTTGACCGTTCTGTCCCGGATCGGGGCGAATTCCCGGGTCGTGCTGACCCATGACGTCGCCCAGCGCGACAACCTCCGCGTCGGCCGGTACGACGGAGTCGTCGCCGTCATCGAGAAACTGAAGGGGCATCCGCTCTTCGCGCATGTCACGCTCACCCGCTCCGAGCGCTCCCAGATCGCCGCGCTCGTGACGGAGATGCTGGAGGACGGTCAGATCTGACCCGATTGGTACGCGTCTGTACGCGTACGGAAGTTGGCGCCGCCCGGCAAAGCGAAGGAGCTTAGCCGGGCGGCGCCCCCCTGTCCGCCGTATCTCCCAAAACCCCTGCGTCCACCGAGGTGTGAGCTTTCACACGCGGCGGAGAATTGCCTTGCGGTGTCGCCGTCCGGCAAAGTCTTGCTTCCGTCAGGCCCCGCATACGGCACCCGTGCACCCTCAGTGGCGCACACCCCACGTACAACTCCACAGTCGTCAGCCGTATGCCGCCCACAGCACCACGGGCCCGTGTCTCCAGTGACCCAGTACGTCGGAGACCAGCGCCAGGGGCACGATTTCGCCCGCGTGGTCACCTGTGCGGGCGATGCTGGAAGGAAACCGTGTGAGCCGGATCTCGGTCCGGGGATTCGCGGTGGCTTCGGCCACTGCGGTCACCACCGTCGGCGCCGTCGTCGGCGTTGCCTCGGGCAACGCCGTGCAGGCTTCGGATGACAACTTCGAGGCCACCGCGGCCGACACCACGCTGCTCGCGGACATCCCCGCGGGCGAGCAGGCCCAGGTACAGGTCTCCTCGCTCTCGGAGCAGGCCGACGTCCAGGCCGCGGCCGCCGACGCCTCCCTGAAGAGGACCGCGGAGGAGAACGCCCGGCTCCGCGCAGCCAAGGACGCCGAGGCCAAGAAGGAGGCCGCCGACAAGGCAGCCGCCGAGGCCAAGGCCGAGGAGGAGCGCAAGGAGCGCGAGAAGGAAGAGGCCGAGCGCGCCAGCCGGTCCTCCGCGCGCGACGCCTCCAGCTTCTCGGCGCAGAGCTCGTACTCCGTCGCCGAGGTCAAGGCGATCGCCCGCCAGATGGTCCCGGCCTCGCAGTTCACGTGCTTCAGCAACATCGTGAACCACGAGTCGACCTGGAACTACCTCGCGGTCAACCAGAGTTCGGGTGCCTACGGCCTCGTGCAGGCGCTGCCGGGCAGCAAGATGGCCTCGGCCGGCGCCGACTGGCAGACCAACCCCGCCACCCAGATCAAGTGGGGCCTCAACTACATGGACAGCCGCTACGGCAGCCCCTGTGGTGCCTGGTCGTTCTGGCAGGCCAACCGCTGGTACTAGTACCGGCGTGCTCAACCTTCCGGAGCCCCTCACCGTCCTACGGTGAGGGGCTCTTGCGTGTAGGTTGCGAAGGCCCATGGGCCCTCCGGGGGAGCGCGTGGGCCCAAGGACGAGCGGGGGGAAGAGGAAAGCGATGTCGAGACTGCCGGGATGGCTGGGACGGCTGGGCGACAGCCTGAGCCGCATGGGTGAACGCCTGGACGAGCGCAGGGCCGAGGCCGAACGCGAAGAGCCCGCGGGCATCCCGTACGAGGACGTGACCGCCCCCGTCCCGGAGCGGCCCGCCGCGCCGGACGTCGACCTCACCCCGCCCCTCCCGACGTCCGCCCCGTCCGCCCCGTCCGTCCCGGACGACGCCTCGGCTGCCCCGGCCGAGGAATCGCCGGACGGAGCCGGCCGCTCCGTCCCCGCGCCACCCTCGTACGCCCCCGCCGTCGCCGCCCGGCCCGACCCCGTCGCCGCGATCCCCTGGGGCATGCGCGTCGCGGCGGAGGCGAGTTGGCGGCTCCTCGTCTTCGCGGGCACGGTCTGGGTGCTGATGAAGGTGATCAGCTCCGTCCAGCTCGTCGTCCTGGCCTTCGTCGCCGCGCTGCTCGTCACCGCCCTGCTCCAGCCCACCGTCGCCCGGCTCCGCACGATGGGCCTGCCGCGCGGTGTCGCCACCGCCGTCACCGCCGTCTCCGGCTTCGTCGTGATGGGTCTCGTCGGCTGGTTCGTGGTCTGGCAGGTGATGGACAACATCGACAATCTGTCCGACCGGGTCAGGGACGGCATCGAGGAGCTCAAGCGCGGGCTCCTCAACAGCCCCTTCCATGTGACCGAGCAGCAGATCAACGGGATCGCGAAGAACCTCAGCGACTCGATCGGCGCCAACGCCGAGCAGATCACCTCCGTCGGCCTCCAGGGCGTGACGGTCGTCGTCGAGGCGATGACCGGCATCCTGCTCGCCATGTTCTCGACGCTCTTCCTGCTCCACGACGGGAAGAAGGTGTGGGAGTGGACGCTCAAGCTGGTCCCGGCCCAGGCCCGGCCCGGCGTCGCCGGCGCGGGGCCGCGCGCCTGGCGCACCCTCACCGCCTATGTGCGCGGCACGGTGCTCGTCGCCCTGATCGACGCGGTCTTCATCGGCCTCGGTCTCTACTTCCTCGACGTGCCGATGGCCGTGCCGCTCGCCGTCTTCATCTTCCTGTTCGCCTTCATCCCGCTGGTCGGCGCGGTGATCTCCGGCGCCCTCGCGGTCGTCGTCGCCCTCGTCACCAACGGCCTGTTCACCGCACTCATGGTGCTCGTCGTCGTCCTCGCCGTGCAGCAGATCGAGGGCCATGTGCTCCAGCCCTTCATCCTGGGCCGGGCGGTACGGGTCCACCCGCTGGCCGTCGTCCTCGCGGTCGCGGCGGGCGGTCTGACCGCGGGCATCGGCGGCGCGGTCGTCGCCGTCCCGCTGGTGGCGGTGTCCAACACGGTGGTCGGCTACCTGCGGGCGTACAGCACCGAACAGGCCCTGCGCAGCACACCGGAACCGCGCGGAGCGACCGCGTTCGAAGTGGCCCCGACCCCGGCTCCGGGTTCGACGGCCGTCAAGGGGGAGAGCATTACGTGATTTCCGAGCCGGAACTGGACGGTGGCGACGTCTTCGTCACCTCCGAGGTCCTCACCGACACCCCGCCGCCCGGCCCGCCCGGCCCGCCCCGCGCCCGCCGCCCCTGGTTGTGGGCGCTCGGCGGCGCGGTGCTGGCCTCGGCGGTGTGGGGCGGCGGGCTCTACGCGTACGGGGAGAAGAAGGAAACGGGCCCTGACCTGGCCGGGTACAAGCCGGTGGAGAACCTCTGCGAGCTGGCCGAGATGAAGGCGCTCGGGGCGATCCTCGGCAAGCGGGGCACCAACGGTGCCGGTCCCGTCATGAACGAACCGTCGGTCAGCGAGTCCATGTGCTCGGCCAACTTCGGGGGCGGGCAGTTCGGGCAGGACGTCAGCATCACCTACACCCTGCACAAGGTGATCGACCCCGAGCACGAGTTCGCGGCGACCGCCCAGCGGTACGGCAAGCTCCAGAAGATCGACGGAGTGGGCGAGCAGGCCTACTTCGACGAGCAGGGCGGGCAGGGCGGGGCCCTCCGGGTCCTCGACGGCCAGGCGGAGATCGAGTTCCAGCTCTTCCGCCAGGGCGACTACGAGGTGGACGGGAAGATCGTGTCCGCCCCTCCGCTCGACCTCACCGGCATCGACGTCCCGATGACCCAGGACATGCTCGCCCTCATGGCGGCGCTGAAGAAGTGACCGGCCGGACATGACGGAAGGGCCCCGGGGCGCGCAGCCCCGGGGCCCTTCTCGTACGACGGTCGTGCCTTACTCGGCGAGGACCGCTTCCGCGTCCAGCGTGACGCCGACGGCCTGGATGACCGCGGCGATCTTCACGGCCTCCTGGATCGTCTCGCGGTCGACACCGGCCTCGCGCAGGACCTGCTCGTGCGAGTCCAGGCACTGGCCGCAGCCGTTGATCGCCGAGACGGCCAGCGACCACAGCTCGAAGTCGACCTTCTCGACGCCCGGCTTGCCGATGACGTTCATCCGCAGACCGGCGCGCATCGTCCCGTACTCCGGGTCCGACAGCAGGTGCCGGGTCCGGTAGAAGACGTTGTTCATCGCCATGATCGCGGCGGCGGACTTGGCCGCCTGGTACGCCTCGGGCTTCAGGTTGGCCTGGGCCTCGGGCTCGAGCTCCTTGAGGACGATCGGCGAGCGCGAGGCGATCGCGCAGGCGAGGACCGTGCCCCAGAGCTGCTGCTGCGGGAGCTCGCTGTTCCCGATGACCGAACCGAGGTTCAGCTTCAGGTCCTTGGCGAAGTCCGGTATGGCTGCCTTGAGTGCGTCGAGAGCCATGTCAGATCACTCGCCCGCGAGCAGCGAGGCGGCGTCGAGGGTGCCCTCGCCCTTGTTCCAGTTGCACGGGCACAGCTCGTCGGTCTGCAGGGCGTCGAGCACCCGCAGGACCTCCTTGGGGTTACGGCCGACGGAGCCGGCGGTCACCATGGTGAACTGGATCTCGTTGTTCGGGTCGACGATGAAGACGGCGCGCTGGGCGAAGCCGTCCTCGCCGCGGACGCCGCAGTCGCGCATGAGCTCGTGCTTCGAGTCGGCGAGCATCGGGAAGGGCAGGTCACGCAGGTCGGCGTGGTCCTTGCGCCAGGCGTGGTGCACGAACTCGGAGTCGCCGGAGACGCCGAGGACCTGGGCGTCGCGGTCCGCGAACTCGTCGTTCAGCTTGCCGAACGCGGCGATCTCGGTGGGGCAGACGAAGGTGAAGTCCTTCGGCCAGAAGAACACCACGCGCCACTTGCCCTCGTAGGCCTTGTGGTCGATCTGCTCGAACTCCTTGCCGCTCTCCAGCGACACGCAGGCGGTCAGGTCGTAGGTGGGGAACTTGTCACCGACAGTGAGCACGCGCTCTCCTTGTGAAACGGGAAGGGTCCCTTTTGGGGTCTTCCGTGGGGGTTGGACGTGGTCACAGCATGGCACGGAGTGCATTGATCAGTGAAATAGCTAGAGTGGGTCGTGTTGATCGAAGGTGGTTATCAGTGGCATCCCCTTACAGCCCCCCGTACGGCCCGCACCGAGGCAAGCAGCCGAGCCTTTCCCAGCTCAGGGCGTTCGCGGCAGTCGCCGAGCATCTGCACTTCCGCGATGCGGCGGCGGCCATCGGCATGAGCCAGCCCGCGCTCTCGGGCGCGGTTTCGGCTCTCGAAGAGGCACTCGGTGTCCAGCTCCTTGAGCGTACGACGCGGAAGGTGCTGCTCTCGCCCGCGGGGGAGCGGCTCGCGGTGCGCGCGCGGGCCGTCCTCGACGCGGTCGCCGAGCTCATGGAGGAGGCGGAGGCCGCCCAGGCGCCGTTCACCGGGGTGCTGCGGCTCGGCGTGATCCCGACGGTCGCCCCGTACCTGCTGCCCACCGTCCTGCGGCTCGTCCACCGGCGCTATCCGGACCTCGACCTCCAGGTCCACGAGGAGCAGACCTCCTCCCTCCTGGAGGGACTCGCGGCCGGGCGGCTCGACCTGCTGCTGCTCGCCGTCCCGCTCGGTGTGCCCGGCGTCACCGAACTGCCGCTCTTCGACGAGGACTTCGTGCTCGTCACCCCGCAGGGGCACCCCCTGGCCGGGCGCGACGACATCCCGCGCGAGGCCCTCAAGGAGCTGCGGCTGCTGCTCCTCGACGAGGGGCACTGCCTGCGCGACCAGGCCCTCGACATCTGCCGCGAGGCCGGCCGCAGCGGCGGCGCCGAGGTCACCACCACCGCCGCCGGGCTCTCCACCCTGGTCCAGCTGGTGGCCGGCGGCCTCGGGGTGACCCTGCTGCCGCGCACCGCCGTGACCGTCGAGACCGCCCGCAACAGCGCCCTGTGGACGGGGCTCTTCACGGAACCGGCGCCCTCGCGGCGGATCGCCCTCGCGATGCGGGCGGGCGCGGCCCGGCACGCCGAGTTCGAGGAACTCGCGGAGGAGCTGCGCGGCGCGATGAAGGGGCTTCCGGTACGGGTGGTGGGCGCGGGTTCCTGACGCCTGTACCGGTTCCCGGCGTCCGTACGCGTGAGGGGCGCGGGTTCCTGACGCCCTCCGGCTCCAGGAACCCGCGCCCCTCGGCGTACATCCGCTCGACGGGTTACTCCGTGCGCAGCCCGTCCGCCCGCGTCAGCCGCCACAGGACCGGCATGCTCAGGAGCGTCACGGCCGCGATGAGCGCGAGCCCGATCCCGGCGACCGGCAGGAAGACCCACCAGTCCTGGACCCGCTGCCCGCCCATCTTCAGCAGGAGCACGCCGAGACCGAGCCCGCCCGCCACGGCGAGGACGAGACCGAGGGCGATCGGCACCGCCGTCTGCCACAGCACCGACCAGCTCAGGGTCGAGCGGCGGGTGCCGAACGCGACGAGCGAGGACAGCAGCCGCTTGCGGTCCCTGAGCTGTTCCAGGGTCGCGACCAGGAGCGAGGCCGCCACCAGGAGCATCGTCAGCGTGGAGCCGACCAGGATGCCGGTGCGGACGCTGGAGAACGCCGCGTCCCGCTCGGTGTCCTTCAGGGTACGGACCCAGGACGTCGGGTCGACGGCCGCCGCCGTGTTCCGTACGTACTCGGCTGCGTCCGGCACGGCCGGGTCGAGCCGGACCATGGCCTGCGCGTCGGGCGCGTCGAGCAGGCCGCTGTCGATCGCCGACGGGGTCGCCAGGACGCCGTACTCGTACATCCCGGTCGGGTCGGGGCGGGAGTCCACGATCCGGGCGGTGGCGGGGATGCGCCACTGCGGCAGCGGGGTGCCCTCGGCCCGCCGGGGCGCACTCGGGTGCGGATACGGGTCGCGCAGGGCGACCGCCGCACCGGGGCGCGCGGTCCTGGTGACCCAGGTGTCGTCCGGGCTGCCCTGCGCGCCGTGCGCGAGGAAGACGAAGACGTCGCCGTCGGTGCAGGAGGGCAGCGTGGCGTACTCCCTGAGGGAGGCGCAGTCGCCGACCCGGAGCGAGGTCACCGGGGCGAACTCCTCGCCGTCCTGCAGGGGCCCGGGCCGCCACACGTGCGACTGGACGGTGCCGACCACCCCGGTGACGCCCTCGGTCCGCTCCAGGCGGTCGATGATCCCGCGGGCCTCGCCGGCGGTACGGGCGTCGGCGCCGAGCGTGATCTGGGCGCGGGACGTGTCCTGGCCCGTGAGATCCGTGAAGTCGTTCTCCATGGCCTGGAAGAGCATCTGGAGGGCGATCGCCCCGGTCGCCGCGACGACGATCCCGCTGACCGCGCGGGCCGCCGTGCCACTGCTCAGCTGGAGCCTGCGGACGGCCAGTTGCCAGGCGACGGGGCCCGCGTGGAGCCGCCTCACACAGGCTTCGACGAGCCAGGGAAGGAGGGTCGTGAGGCCGATCAGGGCGAGGGTGGTGCCGGTCACGACGCGCGCGGTGTCGACGCTGGTCTCGGTCGCCCGGACCTCGCCCACGAGCGGGACGAGCAGGGCGACACCGGCCGCGAGGATCAGCAGCCGCCACCACAGCCGGCGACGCCGGGGCGTGGAGACGCGGACGACGCCGAGCGGCTCGATCGCCACGCCGCGCAGCGCGAAGAGGGTCACCACGACGGAGGAGACCGGGACCGCGCCGAGCACGATCGCGGCGAGCGCGGGCATCGGCACGACGTCGGACGGGTAGGCGTTGACGTCCCAGATGGTGAAGGCCCCGGCGAACTGCCGTGCCACCGCGAAGAGTCCGACCCCCACCAGAAGGCCGAGCAGCGCGCCCGCGAGGGACTCGCCGGCCGCGATCCGGCGGGTCGTCGCCGTGTCCGCGCCGACGAGCCGCAGCGCCGCGAGCCGTCGGTCGCGCTGCTCGCCGCCGAAGCGGACGGCGGTGGCGATGAAGACGAGCACCGGCAGCAGCAGGACGACACAGGCGACGATGACGAGGAGGATCAGGAACGCGTTCATCGGTTCCTCGGGCACCGACCAGCCGTAGCGCGTGCCGCGCCCGTCGAAATTTTCGGTGGTGAGGAAGTCGACGTGGGCGACGTACCGGAGTTCGGCCGGGCCGATGAGGCCGGCCTGGCCGATCGTCGAGGTGGCCTTGTAGGGGAGCCGCTCCTTGAGCAGGGCGCCCTCGGGGGAGTCGAGCAGGTCGCGGAGGGCGGGGGAGACGGCCATCTCGCCGACGGCCGGGAGCTTCGCGGTGCCCGGTGGTGCCGGGGGCGCGTCGCTCTCCGGGCGCACCAGCAGACCGGTGACGACGTCCCCCCGGTACTCCGTGGTCCGGCCGAGGTGGAGGAAGGAGTCGGGGCCGGGGGAGTCGAGCTGTTCGCTGCCGTCGACGGCGCGTTCGGACTCCCGTACCTCCCGCTGGAACATCATGCCGGGCAGCGAGGTGGCGACGAGCAGCAGCGCCACGCCGAAGCCGACGCCGGTCGCGGTCAGCAGCGTACGGAGGAGGCCGGGGCGGCCGCCGGTCACCGCGAACCGGGCGCCGAGCGCCAGGTCGCGGGCCCAGGTGGCGAGGCTCATGCCGCCCACTCCGCATCCCGTACCGAGCCGTCCCGGACGACGATCTCCCGGTCGGAGTACGCGGCGACGCGGGCCTCGTGGGTGACGAGGACGACGGCGGCGCCGGTGTCGCGGGAGGCGTCGGTGAGCAGGGTCATGACCCGCTCGCCGTTGAGGGAGTCGAGCGCGCCCGTCGGCTCGTCGGCGAAGATCACCCGCGGTGCGGTGACGAGGGCGCGGGCGACGGCGACGCGCTGGCCCTGGCCGCCGGATATCTCGCCGGGCCGCTTGCCCGCGACGGTGTCGACCTCCAGGCGGGCGAGCCACTCGGCGGCCCTGGCCTCGGCGGTCTTCCGGCGCTCGCCGTTCAGTCGGAGCGGCAGGGCGACGTTCTCGACGCAGGTCAGCTCGGGGACGAGCTGGCCGAACTGGAAGACGAAGCCGAAGTCGGTACGGCGCAGGGAGCTGCGCGCGCTGTCGGAGAGCGCGGTGAGCTCGCGCCCGTCGTAGGTGATCGTGCCCGCGTCGGGGCGCACGATTCCGGCCAGGCAGTGCAGCAGCGTGGACTTGCCGGAGCCCGAGGGGCCCATGACGGCGACGACCTCGCCGGCCCGGAGGGAGAAGTCGGCGCCCGCGAGCGCCGGGGTGGGGCCGTAGGCCTTGTCCAGGCCGGTGGCGCGGAGGAGGGGGGCGCGATCGGTGGTGACGGAGTTCATCGGCGGACCTCCTCGGCGAGCCGGTCGAGGCGGGCGGCGGTCAGTTCCAGCCAGCGCAGATCCGCTTCCAGGTGGAAGAGGGCGTGGTCGCAGATGAGCTGGTCGGCGAGGTCGCCGTCCTTCTTGCGCCGGGTGAGCTCGCGCATCAGCCGCAGGTGCTCGGCGCGCTGGGTGTCGAGGAGCTCGGCGGCCCCGCGGCCGGTGAGCAGCGCCAGGACGACCTTGGTGTAGAGCGTGGAGTGGAGGTACGGCTCCGGCTTCTCGGGGGTGGCGAGCCACGCGGCGACATCGGTGATGCCGGCCTCGGTGATCGCGTACCGCTTCCGCTCGGGCCCGCCGCCCGCCTCGATGCCGTCGACGACGACCAGGCCGTTCTTCAGGAGCCGGGACATCGTCGAGTAGACCTGGCCGTAGTGCAGGGGCCGGTCGTGGCCGAACCGCTCGTCGAAGGCGCGCTTGAGGTCGTAGCCGTGGCGCGGGCCGGATTCCAGGAGCCCCAGGAGGGTGTGACCGATGGACATGCCGGTCACTGTACACGCGGTGTATACGCAGGATGTATAGCAGCGCGGGGGTCGGCCGGAAGTGTCCGTTCCGATCATGAACTCGCCTTCTGTGGGCAACCATCCGGCCCACGGGAGCGTCGGTTCCTCTGGGCATGGGTGCTGATTCTCACGTCCGGAAAAGGCGTGATCGGTTGCCCTTTGTCTGCGTTGCCGGTGTTAGCTTGCTGAGCTGATCCGGCGTGGACGCAGCCGGCCGAGGCGCCGAGACACACGACGAGTGGAGCGACAGGACCCATGGGCCGACCGGACAAGAGCAAGGCGAAGAAACGCGGCATACGCCGCTTCTTCTCCTGGAAGAAGCTCCTGGGCACCTTCTTCGTGTTCTGCCTGCTGGCCATGGGTGCCCTGTACGTCGTCTACCTCATGGTCCCGGTGCCGACGGCCAACGCCGAGGCGACCATGCAGAGCAACATCTACAAGTACGCCAACGGCAAGATCCTCGCCCGCACCGGCGAGATCAACCGCGAGATCGTCGGCCTGGAGAAGATCCCCGAGCCGGTCCAGAAGGCCTTCGTCGCCGCCGAGAACAAGAGCTTCTACCGGGACAACGGCGTCGACATCAAGGGCACCACGCGCGCCGCCTGGTCGACCCTCACCGGCCAGGGCAAGCAGGGTGGTTCGACCATCACCCAGCAGTACGTCAAGAACTACTACCTGAGCCAGGACCAGACCGCGACGCGCAAGCTCAAGGAAATGGTCATCGCGATCAAGGTCGACCGCGAGACCAGCAAGAGCGACATCCTCGCCGGGTATATGAACACGAGCTACTACGGGCGCAGCGCCTACGGCATCCAGGCCGCCGCCCGCTCGTACTACGGCGTCGACGCCACCCAGCTCACCACCGCCCAGGGCGCCTACCTCGCCTCGCTGCTCCAGGCGCCCAACCAGTACGACTGGAACTCCGCCAGCGCCACCGGCCGCAAGCTCGTCGAGGAGCGCTGGAACTACGTCCTCGACAACATGGTCGGCGAGGGCTGGCTCTCGTCCGCCGAGCGCGCCGGCCTGAAGTTCCCCGTGCCGCAGAAGCCCAAGCCCGCCCCCGGCATGGAGGGCCAGACCGGATACATCGTCGAGGCCGCCAACCAGGAGCTGATGCGCCAGGGCGTCAGCGAGGAGGACATCAAGGCCGGCGGCTGGACGATCACCCTCAGCATCGACGAGAAGAAGCAGAAGGACCTCGTCAAGGCCGTCGACCGGCAGTTGGAGGCCAAGCTCGACCGCAAGGGCGACGCGAAGGACGCCACCGTCCAGGCCGGCGCCACCTCCGTCGACCCCAAGACCGGCGCGGTCGTCGCGATGTACGGCGGCGTCGGCGCCACCGAGCACTGGACGTCCAACGCGACCCGCCGCGACTACCAGCCCGCCTCGACCTTCAAGCCGATCGTCCTCGCCACCGCCATCGACACCAAGGCGGAGACCCAGGGCGGCTGGGACATCGGCCTCGGCACCGTCTACGACGGCACCAGCAAGCGGAAGGTCGTCGGCAGCGACATCCCCTTCGCGCCGGAGAACGAGGACGACTACAGCCACGGTCCCGTGACCGTCCAGACGGCCACCAACAAGTCCATCAACTCGGTCTACGCCCAGATGATCGTCGACGTCGGCGAGGCCGCGACCAAGAAGACCGCCCTCGCCCTCGGCATGAAGGACGGCCCGGACTTCGGCGAGACCCCCGCCATGTCCCTCGGCACCATGGGCGCCTCGACCCTGGACATGGCCGGCGTGTACGCCACGCTCGACAACCACGGCAAGAAGGTCACCCCGACCCTGGTGAAGGCCGCCTCGCACAAGGACCGCAAGGTCGAGCCCGCGGACGCGATCGGCAGCCAGGTCATCAGCCGCGAGGCCGCCGACACCACCACCAAGGCCATGCAGGGCGTCGTGCAGAGCGGCTCCGGCTTCCGTGCGGCCGGTGACTACGACGCCGCCGGCAAGACCGGCACCTCCGAGAACAATCGTTCCGCCTGGTTCGTGGGCTACACCCCCGAACTCGTCACCGCGGTCGGCCTCTTCGGCGAGGACCCCAAGGGCAACCAGGTCACGCTGACCAACACGATCAACGAGGGCCGCGCCAACGGTGGCCGCACCCCCGCCCAGATCTGGGGCGACTACACCAACAGCGCGCTCGGCGGCGACTCCGACGCCCGCTTCGACCTGGAGACCGACGGCACGGCCTCGTACGAGCCGGACCCGGACCCCACCGGGACCACCGAGGCGACGGACGAGCCGACCGACGAGCCGACCACCGGGTCCCCGGACCCGACGCGCCCGCCGACCTCGCCGGCCACCACGCCGACGGAGCCGACGCGCGACCCCGTCACCACGCCGCCGGCGACGTCGACGACGGACCCGGCGGAGCCGACCGACGAGCCTACCCCGCCGCCCACGGTCAAGCCGCCGACGACGGACCCGACGACCGCCCAGCCGCCGGACCCGGACCCGGGCCAGACCGACGGGACCGACACCGGGCGCCCCGGTCAGTGACGGTGCCGCCGGCATGACCGCCGGTATGCCGACGGTATGACGCCGGTATGACGATGGCCGGGCCCCATGGGGCCCGGCCATCGTCATACCGTCATGCGCGGTCGTGCCGGCGCTGTCGCGCTCAGCCCGGTGTGGCCAGTTCGAACCAGACCACCTTGCCGCCCGAGAGACGGGTCGCCCCCCACCGGCGGGCCAGCCGGTTCACCAGGAACAGGCCGCGACCGCCCTCGTCCGTGTCCCGCGCCCGCCGCTGCCGGGGCAGCTGCGGCGAGTCGTCGCCGACCTCGCAGCGCAGGACGTCCGTCTTGAGCAGCCGCAGCGTCACCGGCCGCTCCGCGTACCGCACGGCGTTCGTCACGACCTCGCTGATCAGCAGCTCGACCGAGTCCGTCAGCTCCTCCAGGTCCCAGCGGGCCAGCGCCCGCCGGGCGAGCCGCCGGGCCCGCCCCGGAGCCGCGTCCTCCGGCTCCAGGAACCAGTACGCCACGTCGCTCGGCGCGATCCCCTCGAACCGTGCCGCGAGCAGCGCGATGTCGTCGTCCCGGTCGCCCGGACCCAGCATGTCGAGGACGTCGTCGCAGAGCGCCTCGAGCGGCGGCGAATGGTCCGGGCCGGTCAACTGCGCGGTCGCCGCGAGGCGCTCCCGCAGCTGCTCGATCCCGGTCCAGACGTCCCGCAGCCGGGACTCCACCAGACCGTCCGTGTACAGCAGCAGCGTCGCGCCCGCCGGGGCGTCCAGCTCGACCGCCTCGAAGTCGACGCCACCGACCCCGATCGGGGCGCCGGGCGGCACCCGCAGTACCTCGGCGCGCCCACCGAGGTGGAGCAGTATCGGCGGCGGATGGCCGGCATTGGCCACGGTGATCCGGTGCGAGACCGGGTCGTACACCGCGTACATACAGGTGGCCATCCGGTTCTCGCCGAGCCGCTGCGCCTGCTCGTCCAGGTGGTGCAGGACCTCCTGCGGCGGCAGGTCGAGCCCGGCCAGGGTCTGCGCGGTGGTACGCAGCTGGCCCATGATCGCCGCCGAGGTCATGGAGTGGCCCATGACGTCGCCGACGACCAGGGCGACCCTGCTGCCGGGCAGCGGGATCGCGTCGTACCAGTCGCCGCCGACCCGGGCCGTCTCGGCGGCCGGGAGGTAGCGCGAGGCGAGCCGGACACCGGTCGGCTGCGGGAGGGAGTCCGGCAGCATCGTCCGCTGGAGCTCGTCCGCGATGTACGCCTCACGGCCGTACAGGACGGCCTTGTCGATGCCGAGCGCGGTGTGCGTCGCCAACTGCGCCGCGACGAGCAGGTCGTTCGGCTCGAAACCGGCCCGCTCGGGGCGGCGCAGGAAGACGGCGGCACCGATGACCCGGCGCCGGCCCCGCAGCGGGGCGAGTATCGCCCGCAGCCCGCCGGGCAGCGGGTGCTCGGGGCCGAGGAGTTCGGCCAGCGCGGTCTTGGCGGCCGCGGAGTCGCCGAAGACCGGACGCACCCCGCGCAGCACCTCCGCGAGCGCCCCGCCGGACCGCACCTCGCAGAGTTCGGCCGCGGGGGTCGGATCCGGATCGGGTACGAGGACGAGCTCCTCGCCCTCCAGTTCGCCTAACCGGAGCCGGTCGGTACGGCGCAGCCGCAGGACGAACGGCGACACCGGGCGCTCGTCGCCGACCGGCAGCGGATCGCGGAGGTAGACCAGGATCTCGTCGGAGAAGGTGGGCACGGTCGCCCGGCACAGGCCGAGCACGATCTCGTCGAGGTCGAGCCCGCGCGCGATCCGGCGGGTCGCGGCGCCGACGAACCGCAGCCGCTCGCCCTCGCGCCGCGCGGCGCCGTCGGGGCCACGGCCCGGGCCGGGGCTCTGCGCGGTCACGGCGACGGCCACGGCCCCGGGGGCACCGCCCCCGCCGCCCGGTCCGCCTGCCTGCGCGGCGGTCTGTCCGACGGCCTGTCCGCCGCCCGGGGCGCCTGCCGGTCCGCCGTTCGGTCCGGCTGTCTCGCCGGGCGCGCCGGTCCGTGCCGGCGCGTCCGTAGCGGGGGCCGGCCGGTCCGCCGGTCCGCCCGGCTGGGCGGGCACGTCGGAGGGCAGGCCGGTGGCCGCCGCCTCCTGGCGAGGGCGCGCGCGTTCCTGCGGCCGGGCAGCCAGGGGCTGCCGGCCTTCGTGGGAGGTGGGATGCTCCGTCACGCGTGGGGTTCCGTCCGTCCGGGCCGGTGGTGCGATGCACTCGCTCTTCTCGCCGATGCCGCGCCTTCGGCAGGGATAAACCCCTCGTATGCAGCGGATGTGGACGTTCCGCGAGCGGCGGCAACGGCAGGGGTCGGAACACCCGGGCGCACGTCCGGCACTGCTCTCCCCCTCGTGGATGACTTGTGGTCAGGTCCTGTGCTGTGCTCAGTCGTTGACGTGGTGTCCGCTCGGTCTGACGTGGTGTTCGATCCGCATCTGCCGTGCGGAGGACGATCCTACGTTTGAACCCCGGGGGCGCATCAAGGG
The DNA here is from genome assembly GCF_053607625.1 of Streptomyces sp. NPDC055103. NCBI lineage: Bacteria > Bacillati > Actinomycetota > Actinomycetes > Kitasatosporales > Streptomycetaceae > Streptomyces > Streptomyces sp. NPDC055103. The sequence goes on along the minus strand of NZ_JBSGTX010000030.1, from coordinate 6,857 downwards.
TCTCACGGGGCCGTATGGGCCGGAGTGCGGTCCCAGTCGCCGGGGAGCTGCGGCACGGGCCACCCCGGATCGGGCCGCCAGTCCTCCCAGCCGTCCGCGAACGGCGTCCCCCAGGACCGGATCAGATCCACCGCCCGCCGGCCCGCGGCCCGCACCCGCACGGCCTGCTCCGGGTCCATCAGACCGGACCGCTGGGCCTGCGCGAACTCGTCCTCGTCCCGCCACAGCCAACTGCGGTCGGGATAGACGGAGATGTCGAGGAAATGGTCCTCGGAGTCGACGCCGCCGGCCCAACGGGTCCGCGGCTCCTCCAGGTTCACGTACCAGCTGCGGAAGCGCCAGCCGCGCTCCCAGAACAGCCACACCGACCACGGGTCCCCGGGCCGGGCCAGCTTGAGGACCCCGCTGCCGAACCAGCGGGACCGCTCCGTGGTGCGCGGGGCGGTGTACCGGGTGGCGAGCGGCTCCTCGTGCACGGGCGTGCCGTCGGTGAGTACGGGCCGTACGCATTCGGTGCCGGGCGCCATCCAGACCGCGAGCAGCTCGGGGGTGTCCTGGACGACGGTCACCGGCCGGCAGATGTGCACGGCGCCGGTGCCGTTGCCGCGGTAGCGCCAGAGGATCTGCTCCCCCGGCGCCCAGTGCTGAGGTCCGCCCGACTCTGTCATGCGCAGATCTTAGGGGGTGCCTCGCCGCGCTCCCACGAGCGCTGCGGTACAGGTCACGGATGAGTCAGCCGCCGACCCGTCGGTCACGGTGGAGAGCCGCCGACGGGTCGGCCGACCGCGTGGGTCCGCGCGGTCGGCCAGGGCCTGTCCGGCGGATCAGGGTCGGACAGGCCCTAAGGGCGTGTCATCCGCAGGACGTCCAGTGCCTCGTCCAGCTGCTCGACCGTGAGGTCGCCCCGCTCGACGTACCCGGAGGCGAGCACCACCTCGCGGATGGTCCTCCGCTCGGCGAGGGACTTCTTGGCGACCTTGGCGGCCTCCTCGTAGCCGATGTACTTGTTCAGCGGGGTGACCACGGACGGCGAGGACTCGGCGTACTCGCGGGCGCGCTCGACGTTGGCGGTGATCCCGTCGACCGTGCGGTCGGCGAGCAGCCGGGACGCGTTGGCGAGGAGCCGTACCGACTCCAGGAGGTTCTTGGCCATCACCGGCAGCATCACGTTGAGCTCGAAGTTCCCGGCGGCGCCCGCCACCGCGACCGTGGTGTCGTTTCCGGTCACCTGCGCGGCGACCATCAGGACCGCCTCAGGGACCACCGGGTTGACCTTGCCCGGCATGATCGACGAGCCCGGCTGGAGGTCGGGGAGGTTGATCTCCGCGAGCCCCGTGCGCGGGCCGCTGGCCATCCAGCGCAGATCGTTGGAGATCTTGGTGAGGGAGACGGCGATGGTCCTGAGCTGCCCGGACGTCTCCACGAGGGCGTCCCGGGCGCCCTGCGCCTCGAAGTGGTCGCGGGCCTCCGTCAGCGGCAGGCCCGTCGCCCGCGCGACCTCCGCGATGACGGCCGCGGAGAAGCCGGCCGGGGTGTTGATGCCGGTGCCCACCGCCGTACCGCCGAGGGGGAGTTCGGCGAGCCGGGGGAGTGCGCCGCTGAGCCGCTCCACGCCGTACCTGACCTGGGCCGCGTAGCCGCCGAACTCCTGGCCGAGGGTGACCGGGGTGGCGTCCATCAGATGCGTACGGCCGGACTTCACCACCGTCGCGAATTCGGCCGATTTTCGCTCCAGGGCGGCGGCCAGATGGTCGAGGGCGGGGATCAGGTCACGGATGACGGCGCCGGTCGCCGCGACGTGGATGGAGGACGGGAAGACGTCGTTGGAGGACTGCGAGGCGTTCACGTGGTCGTTGGGGTGGACGTCCAGGCCCTCGGGGAGCCGCTCGGTCGCGAGGGTGGCGATCACCTCGTTGGTGTTCATGTTGGACGAGGTGCCGGAGCCGGTCTGGAAGACGTCCACCGGGAAGTGCTCGTCCCAGCGCCCTTCGGCGACCTCCTCCGCCGCCGAGACGATCGCGGCGGCCCGGTCCGCGTCGATCACCCCGAGCCCGGCGTTGACCGTGGCCGCCGCGGCCTTGATCCGGGCGAGGGCCTCGATGTGGGCGCGCTCCAGGCGCTGGCCCGAGACGGGGAAGTTCTCCACGGCCCGCTGGGTCTGCGCACGCCATTTGGCGTGCGCGGGGACCCGCACCTCGCCCATGGAGTCGTGCTCGATCCGGTACTCGTCGGCTGCGCCGTTCGTCGTCATCTTCCTCAACCTCCTGGGTGTGCCCGGCGGTGGGCGATCCCCGAACCCCCCGAAAAACCTGAGCACTTGTCTTGTTCGATGTATTCCCAACCCGCGTACCGACCAGTAAAAACCGTGGGTAACCCCACTTCCAGGAGGCGCAATGACGCGCACCAGGTACAGACTCCGCTGGCCCATCGCGGCCGTCGCCGCGGCAGCCGCCGCGCTCGGCACGATGACCGCGGCGGCCCCCGCCGGAGCGACCGCCGGCACCCTCACGACAGCGGTCACCGCTTCCGTACCGCTCCCGCCCGAGCTGGAGGCGATCCGCGCGGCCGAGGCGACCAGGATCTACGGCGACCCGGCCGAGCGTCCGCTCGCGCAGCGCAAGACCGGCCTGATCTCCCTCGGCGACAGCGAGATCTCCGGCGAGGGCGTCGGCACGTACGAACCCCCCACCAACGGCCCGACCAACTGGTGCCACCGCTCGCCGGACGCCGCCATCCACCGCACCGGCATCCCCGCGGACCTCACCTTCAACGTGTCCTGCTCCGGCGCGTACACCGGCAACATCCGGATCGGCGGCTCGAAGCAGTACGCCGACGAGCTCGTCCAGAGCGACAACCTCGCCGTGAAGGCCCGCAACACCCGCATCAAGATGGTCCTGCTCGTCGCCGGAGCCAACGACGACCTGCAGTTCGGCCCCGTCATGACCGACTGCGTCCAGCGCTACCTGCTGCTCCAGGGCGCCTGCGAGCCCAAGTACGCCCCCGGCTGGCAGGCCCGCGTCGACGCCCTCGTCCCCAAGGTCGAGCAGACCGTGCGGGACCTCAAGACCGTCATGCGCGACGCCGGTTACGCCGACGGCGACTACAAGCTCGTCGTCATGGGCTACCCCAGCCCCATCGGCCCCGACTTCCACGACAACCCGTCCTTCCCCGGCAAGCTGAGCTGCGGCGGACTCGGCTACGACTCCGACACCGTCTGGGGCCGCAACACCGCCGTCCCCGCCTTCGAACGCGGCATGCGCAAGGTCGCCGCCTCGACCGGAGCCTTCTACCTCGACAACTCGCGGCTCTTCCACGGCCACGAGGTCTGCATGGAGGACAGCTGGGCCCGCGGGCTCTACATCGACCTCTCCAAGCCCGGCACCCCGGACGAGAACTCGGTCCGCCAGTCGTTCCACCCGAACGCCCGCGGCCACGCCGCCTTCGCCTCCTGCCTCACGCAGCTCTACGCCGCGGGTGTCCGCGAGGCCGGCTGCGCGGACGTCGACTCCTCGGGCCGGCCGACGCTCTTCCCGGTCGCCTGGGACGACGCGTACACGCCGCTGAGGAACCAGGCCACCGGTCAGTGCGTCGACGTCGGGGCCGCCTCCTCGTCCAACAACACCGGCGTGGTCGGCTGGGACTGTCACGGCGGCCGCAACCAGGGCTGGTGGTACGACTCCGCCCGCCAGAGCGTCCACACCCAGCTCACCCAGGACCGCTGCCTGGACGTGCCCTCGTCCAGCTTCCAGGCGGGCAGGGCGCTCGTCATCTGGAACTGCCACGGCGGCGCCAACCAGAACTTCGTCCGTGACGGCGCCACGATCCGCCCGGCCGGCGCGACCGGCCTGTGCCTGACGCACGGCGCGGCGAAGGAGCCGATCCGACTCCAGAACTGCGACGGCTCAGCGAACCAGAAGTTCGCGTAGCCACGGGAGTCCGGGGACGCCCCCCCGGGACGTGCCCCCGCTGCGGGACGCCCGGGAGGCTGCCCGGATTCGAGCCGGTCCTGAGCCATGAGGCTCCGGGCCGGCTCGTCGGCCGTGCGCCCGTGAGGGCTGCTGGCCCTCGTTCGGAGTCCGACTCAGCCGAGCCGCAGCGTCGTCCTGGCCAGCTCGTACGCCGGGAGCATCGCGCGGTGCTCCTCCGTGTCCAGCCCCCCGAGGTGGACGATCACCGCTCCCTTCGGGGTCGCGACGGCGAAGGCCCGCTCTTCCTTGGACTCCTCCATCAGCTCGCTGTGGACGGTGTACGTCACCTCGGTGGCGGGCAGCGCGCCCGCCTTCGTCTCGCGGTAGACGGCGGCCGAGCTGCCCTTCTCCGCCTTCACGAACGCCTCGAGGGAGACCCGGGCGGCGGGCCCCTTCCCGACCGTCCACACCCGCAGGAACCCGATGTTCCCCGCCGGCTTGGCGTCCACCGCGCAGCGGACGGTCGCCGGTCCCTGGCGCGTGAGCGCCGCGAACTCCGGGTCCTCCGGATTCTCGACCGCCTCCGGCTCCCACCGCTCGGCCAGCGCGAAGGAGACGGGCAGCGCGCAGGCCGTCCCCGGCCCGCCGAGGGTCACGTGCGAAGCGGCCGTCGCGGGCGCCGTCGCGGCAGTGGTCGGTACCGTGGTCGGCCGGGCGCCCTGGGTGACCTCGGGCAGCGCCTCAGGGGCGGCGCAACCGGCCATCAACAGGCCGCTGACCAGGAGAGCGGCGACCGGGACCATGATCCGTATCGGGTGTTCCATGCGCGCCAGAGTAGCTCCGCGAACGAGCGGGCCCCGGGCGGGCAACGGACAATGAAGCGAGCCCAGGGGGAGATCCACCACCCGCGAGGAGGCAGGTCATGTCCCGAAGCTTCAGGAGGACCGGTGCGCTCGGTGCCGCCGTGGTCGCGCTGGTCACCTTCGGCGCCGCCGCCCCGGTCTCCGCCGCCGGCACCCAGGCCGTCGACCTCGAATTCACCCTCTACGCCAAAGAGGTCCCCGGCGAGCAGGCCGACGAGAGTCCTCCGGCACCCGAGGTCGGTGACTCCTTCGCCTTCGCCGACGACCTGTACCGGTCCAAGGGCGGCGACAAGGTCGGCCGGGACGGCGTGAGCTGCACCGTGGCGCGCACCGGCAGCCCCGGAGACCTCCAGTGCGTCGGTACCTTCGCCCTGACCGGCGGCCCCGGCGGGCAGATCGCCGGCCAGACGCTCCTCTCGTTCGACCCGGCGGACGAACAGCCCGCCGCGTTCGACATCGCCGTCACCGGCGGGACCGGCGACTTCAAGGACGTGCGTGGCTACATCCGCTCGACCCCGGACGGGGACTACGAGCGGCTGGAATTCCACCTCACGCGTTAGGACAGCTTGCCGTCGTAGTCCGGCAGCTTGAAGGTGCGCTCGGCGTGGCCGCCGACGAGGTCGGTGGTGTTGTTGCCGATGTTCGCGACGATCGTGTAGCCCTTGGCCTCGATCTCCGCGCGCTTCTCCGTCTTGTACGCGCTGACCTCGGCGAACAGGTCGGGGAGCGAGCGCACGTACAGGCCGTCGACCGGGTATCCGACGCGCTTCAGGTTCCAGTCGGTCAGGGAGTGGATGATCCCCGGCCGGGCGGTGACGAAGAAGACCGCCACTCCCTTGGCGTGGGCGTCCTGGACCAGGTCCCGGACGTCCGCGATGGCCGGGGTCGGCAGCTCCCAGAAGGGGTGGAAGTCGGTCTCCAGGGATGAGTTGTCGATGTCGAGGACGATGGCCTGCTTCTCGTCGCCGGCGTCCTTCGCGCGCTCCTCGATGTACGGGCGGGCCTCGGCGACGACGGCGGCCACGTCCTTGCGCCAGGTCGCGTAGTCCACGTCCGCGAGGGCCGCCGTCGACATCAGGTGGGTGTCAGGGTCGGCCGCGGAGGCGGCGGGCGCGGGACCGACGACGAGGAAGGCCGTCAGGGCGAGCGTGGCCGTGGTGCCGACGGCGGCACGGCGACGGAGGGGGGTGGAGGGCATGGGGGGCTCCCGAGTGGTCTACCGGCTCAGTGGTTGACATGCTCGCGGCCAATACTGGCCGGTAGGTAACGAGAGGTCTACCGGCCGGTAGCGAGTTTCTGAGCGGAGATCGACAACGCCCCCGGTCCGTACGAGCACCGAAGTGACCGTGTACGGAGCCGGGGGCGCCGGGGAGGGGACCGATCAGCCGAGGCCGGGGCCCCGCACCGGGATGTGCGTGAAGGTCGGCTCGGGCGCCGGGTTCTGGAAGAAGTCGATCGACTTGTTCATCTCAAATGGACCCTCGTACGATCCGGCGCATGATCTCTAACCCGAGGGTCCTGGGCGCCGTCCGACTGTCGATCCTGAAGGACGACACGACCAGCCCCGAGAAGCAGCGTCACGCCGTGGAGCACTGGACGGTTGGCCCCGCCGTCGGCGGGCGGATGGTGGGCTGGGCGGAAGACCTGGACGTGTCCGGAGCGATGCACCCCTTCAAGCGTCCCGGTCTCGGCCCCTGGTTCAACGAGCGTGCAGACGAGTGGGACGTGCTGGCGGTGTGGAAGCTGGACCGCCTCAGCAGGAAGGCCGGGCACTTCGCCGAGGTCTTCGAGTGGTGCCAGAAGCACGGCAAGACCATCGTGTCCGTGACCGAGGGCATCGACATGTCCACTGCCATGGGGAAGATGTTCGCTCAGATCATCGCGGCCTTCGCCGAAGGCGAGTTGGACACCATCCGCGCCCGCGCGCTCTCCGGGTCGGCCGCGCGCAAGGCGAAGGGGGTGTGGATCGGCGGAGTGGAACCGTACGGCTACAGGGTCATTGCGTGATCGAGATCTGTCCGGGTTCGTCAGGTGAGGCCGAGGGCCTGTAGGGGCCGGTGGTAGTCACGGCCGGCATGGCGGACGG
>NZ_JBSGTX010000029.1:0-95623 GCF_053607625.1 Streptomyces sp. NPDC055103 | reverse complement strand
GCGACTGACCCCGCCCTCAGGAGTTCACCCCGCGGAGCTTTCAGCCGTGGGGCCTTCCTGTTTTAGAAGCGCATTTCGTCAGGCTTCGATCTGGCCGTCGCCGCCGCCGTACTCGGCGCCGCCGAGCGCATCGACCCGCGCACCATCGCCGACCTCGTCCTCATCGGCGAACTCGGCCTCGACGGACGCGTCCGACCCGTCCGCGGCGTCCTGCCCGCCGTTCTCGCCGCCGCCGACGCCGGATACCGCCAGGTCGTCGTCCCCGAACAGACCGCCGGCGAAGCCGCGCTCGTCCCCGGCGTCTCCGTCCTGGGCGTCCGCACCCTCCGTCAGCTCATCGCCGTCCTCACCGACGAACCCGTCCCCGACGAGGAACCCACCGAGGAAGGACGGCCCGACGCCATGCTCGCCGGGCTCCTCGTCCCCGGCGCCGGAATCGGCACCGGACTCGCCGCCGACCCCGCCGAAGGACCCGACCTCGCCGACGTCGCCGGCCAGCACCGGGCCCGCCACGCCCTGGAGATCGCCGCCGCCGGCAGCCACCACCTGCTGCTCTCCGGCCCTCCCGGCGCCGGAAAGACCATGCTCGCCGAACGGCTCCCCGGCATCCTCCCGCCCCTCACCCGCCAGGAATCCCTCGAAGTCACCGCCGTCCACTCCGTCGCCGGCATCCTCCCGCCCGGCGAACCCCTCGTCCGCCGCGCCCCCTACTGCGCGCCCCACCACTCCGCGACCATGCAGTCCCTCGTCGGCGGCGGCAACGGCCTCCCCAGGCCCGGCGCCGTCTCCCTCGCCCACCGCGGCATCCTCTTTCTGGACGAAGCCCCCGAGTTCTCCGGCAAGGTCCTCGACGCGCTCCGCCAGCCCCTCGAATCCGGGCACGTCGTCATCGCCCGCGCCGCGGGCGTCGTCCGCCTCCCCGCCCACTTCCTCCTCGCCCTCGCCGCCAACCCCTGCCCCTGCGGACGGCACACCCTCCACGGCGCCGGCTGCGAGTGCCCCGCCTCCCTCATCCGCCGCTACCAGGCCCGCCTCTCCGGCCCCCTCCTCGACCGCGTCGACCTGCGCGTCGAGGTCGAACCCGTCACCCGCGCGGACCTCCTCGGGCAGGGCGGCCGCGGCGAGACCACCGCCACGGTCGCCGCCCGCGTCCACGAGGCCCGGGCCCGCGCCACCGCCCGCCTGGCCGACACCCCGTGGAGCGTCAACAGCGAGATCCCCGGACACGAACTCCGTACGCGTTACCTCGCCGCACCCGGCGCCCTCGCCGCCGCCGAATGCGACATCGAGCGGGGGCTCCTCACCGCCCGCGGTGTCGACCGCGTCCTCCGCGTGGCCTGGACCGTCGCCGACCTGGCGGGACACGACCGGCCCGGCAGCGAGGACATCGCCCTCGCCCTCGAAATGCGCACCGGCATCGCCCGCGGCGTCCCCGTCGGAGCGGGGGAGCGCGCATGACCCACTACGACACACCCGCCGGCCACCACACCCCCGGCACCGAAGAGGCCATGGACGCCACGGACGAGCGACTCGCCCGCGCCGCCCTCACCCGGGCCGTCGAACCCGGCGACGAGCACGCCGGCCGCTGGCTCCGCCACCACGGAGCCCTCGGCTTCCTCGACCGCCTCCTCCACCCCGGCGACGACCCCTTCCCCGGCACCGGAGCGAAACGCGTCGACAGCTGGCGACGACGCGCCACCGCCGCCGCCCCCGCCCGCGACCTCGACACCGTCCACCGACTCGGCGGACGCTTTCTCATCCCCGGCGACACCGAATGGCCCCGTCAACTCGACGACCTCGGCCACACCCGCCCCCTCGGCCTCTGGATCAGAGGCCCCGCCGACCTGCGCACCTGGGCCCTGCGCTCCGTCGCCCTCGTCGGAGCCCGCGCCTGCACCCCCTACGGCGCCCACATCGCGGCCGACCTCGCCACCGGCCTCGCCCGACAGGGGTGGGTCGTCGTCTCCGGAGCCGCCTACGGCATCGACGGCGCCGCCCACCGCGGTGCCCTCGCCGCCGGCGGTGCCACCGTCGCCGTCCTCGCCTGCGGCGTCGACACCCCGTACCCCCGAGGCCACGGCGGGCTCATCGGCCGCATCGCGGAACAAGGCCTCGTCGTCGGCGAGCTGCCGCCCGAAAGCCACCCCACACCCAGCCGATTCATCCTCCGCAACCGTGTGATCGCCGCTCTCACCCGAGGCACCGTCGTCGTCGAGGCGCAGCACCGCAGCGGCTCCCTCGTCACCGCCCGCGCCGCCGCCCGCCTGGGCCGCCACACCATGGGCGTCCCCGGACCCGTCACCAGCGCCCTCTCCGCAGGCGTCCACGAGCTCCTCCGCGGCGACGCCACCCTCGTCACCGACGCCCAGGAGATCGTCGAACTCGTCGGCGACATGGGCGAACTCGCCCCCGCCCGCCGCGGCCCCGTCCTCCCGCGCGACCTGCTCGGACCCGCCGCCGCGCACATCCTCGAAGCCGTCCCCGCCCGCGGCCCCACCCCCACGACCGTCATCGCCCGCCGAGCCGGAACAGGCCCCGACGACACCCTCGCGAAGCTGTACGAACTCCACTCGCTCGGCTTCGTCGAACGGCACGGAGAGGGCTGGCAGTTGACGAACACGGCGACACAGCGGTCGAACGCGCGGCGAGGCGATACTTGACCTGGAGCATTCGGGTGACAGGGTGAAGCAGATGAGCAATCGAGTTCTCTCGGCCGGATCCGAGGGGTCGACACACGCCACGGCCCGGGTTCGAAGATGTGGCCGACTGTGTCCACCCGGTCCGGCGCGATCCGCCGATGTTCGCGCACCGCGACCGCGCACTCACGCTACGCTCGCCAGGATTCCCCACAGGACGCTCCCACCGACGCACCCGACAGCAGAACGGCTCAAGGCAACGCATGCCCCAGCACACCTCCGGGTCTGACCGCGCTGCGGTGCCCCCAGCAGCCCGGGGCACCGTGCGACCACCCGCACCGACCTCGCTCGACGAGCTGTGGCGCTCGTACAAGGACACCGGCGACGAGCGGCTGCGGGAGCAGCTGATCCTGCACTACTCGCCGCTCGTCAAGTACGTCGCGGGACGCGTCAGCGTGGGGCTGCCGTCCAACGTGGAACAGGCCGACTTCGTCTCCTCCGGAGTCTTCGGGCTCATCGACGCCATCGAGAAGTTCGACGTCGAGCGCGCCATCAAGTTCGAGACGTACGCGATCACCCGCATCCGCGGCGCCATGATCGACGAACTCCGTGCCCTCGACTGGATCCCGCGCTCCGTCCGCCAGAAGGCGCGCAACGTCGAACGCGCCTACGCGACCCTCGAAGCCCAGCTCCGCCGCACCCCCTCCGAGAGCGAGGTCGCCGCGGAGATGGGCGTCACGCTGGAGGAACTGCACGCGGTCTTCAGCCAGTTGTCCCTGGCGAACGTGGTCGCCCTGGAGGAGCTGCTGCACGTCGGAGGCGAGGGTGGCGACCGCCTCTCCCTGATGGACACCCTGGAGGACACGGCGGCGGACAACCCCGTCTCGGTCGCCGAGGACCGTGAACTGCGCCGACTGCTCGCCCGCGCGATCAACACCCTCCCCGAGCGGGAGAAGACCGTCGTCACGCTCTACTACTACGAGGGCCTCACGCTGGCCGAGATCGGCAACGTCCTCGGCGTCACCGAGAGCCGTGTCAGCCAGATCCACACCAAGTCGGTCCTCCAGCTCCGCGCCAAGCTGGCCGACGTCGGACGCTGAGCCACCCCGGGCCGGTCGTACAGTGGAGCCGTGCCCAGGATTCGAGCGGCCTCCGTGGCCGAGCACCGGACGATGCAGCGAGGCGCCCTCCTTGACGCCGCGCGTTCCCTGCTGTCCGAGGGCGGTACGGAGGCGTTGACCTTCCCCGCACTCGCCGAGCGCACGGGCCTGGCCCGCTCCTCGGTGTACGAGTACTTCCGCTCGCGCGCGGCCGTCGTCGAAGAGCTGTGCGCAGTCGACTTCCCCGTCTGGGCCGCCGAGGTCGAGACCGCGATGGCCGGCGCCGATACGCCCGAGGGCAAGGTCGAGGCGTACGTCAGGACCCAGCTGGCCCTGGTCGGCGACCGGCGTCACCGGGCGGTCGTCGCGATCTCGGCGAGCGAGTTGGACGACGGCGCCCGCGAGAAGATCCGCGCGGCCCACGGCGGCCTCGTCGCCATGATCGTCGAGGCCCTCGCCGCCCTGGGCCAGTCCGAGCCGCGCCTTGGCGCCATGCTCCTCCAGGGCGTCGTCGACGCGGCCGTCCGCCGCATCGAACTCGGCGCGGCGGAGGACCCCACGACCATCGCGGAGGCCGCGGTCGCCATGGTCCTCCACGGCGTCAACGCTCCCAGGTCCTGAACCCGCCCGTCGGCAGCAGCCGCGAGGGGGCTCTCCTGGCCAGGAGCAGGGGGTTCAGGTAGGTGGTGCCGCGGAGCAGGCCCCAGTGGAGGCAGGCCCGCGCGCAGTGCGTGCCGGGTGAGACGCGGGCCACGGTGGCGCCCGCGGCGACCCGGGTGCCCGCCTTCACCAGCGGGGTCACCGGGGAGAAGGTCGTGCGCAGTGGGGGAGTGCCCGTGCCCGGGAGGGTGAGGGTGAGGACGCCCCGGCCGCCGACCGGGCCCGCGAACGAGACCGTGCCAGGGGCCGGGGCGAGCACCGGCGTGCCGGGCGGGGCCGCCAGGTCGACGCCGCGGTGCCCGGGGCCGTACGGGCCGGCCGGGGGCTGCCAGCCGCGGAGGATCTCGGGCGGGGGCGGGCCCACCGGCCACAGCAGGCCGAGGGTCAGGAGCAAGGTCATGAGACGCATGGGGGAAGGCTCCCCCGGGCGACCCTTTCCTGGGGGTCGGGACCGGTATCTGTGGACTACCCGACGGTTGTGGACAGCGCCGTCACCCGCCGCTCCCAGGGTCCCGTACACTTCCTATGGCGACTCGGGTCACCGGGTCGACTTCGCACGCCCCGCCATAACCCTCACCGGTCGTGGCAGCGCCTTTCGGTCCCTTGTGGGCATGGCGCGTCGGGGCGTCAGGAAAACAACCGAGAAACCCAAGGAGATACGGCCATGGCCGTCGTCACGATGCGGGAGCTGCTGGAAAGCGGCGTCCACTTCGGTCACCAGACCCGTCGTTGGAACCCGAAGATGCGTCGCTTCATCTTCACGGAGCGCAACGGCATCTACATCATCGACCTGCTCCAGTCGCTGTCGTACATCGACCGCGCCTTCGAGTTCGTCAAGGAGACCGTCGCGCACGGCGGCTCCATCATGTTCGTCGGTACGAAGAAGCAGGCCCAGGAGGCCATCGCCGAGCAGGCGACGCGTGTCGGCATGCCGTACGTCAACCAGCGTTGGCTCGGTGGCATGCTCACCAACTTCTCCACCGTCTACAAGCGTCTGCAGCGCCTCAAGGAGCTTGAGCAGATCGACTTCGAGGATGTGGCCGCGTCCGGCCTCACCAAGAAGGAGCTCCTGGTCCTCTCCCGCGAGAAGGCCAAGCTGGAGAAGACCCTTGGCGGTATCCGCGAGATGTCCAAGGTGCCCAGCGCCGTCTGGATCGTGGACACCAAGAAGGAGCACATCGCCGTCGGCGAGGCTCGCAAGCTCAAGATCCCGGTCGTCGCGATCCTCGACACCAACTGCGACCCCGACGAGGTCGACTACAAGATCCCGGGCAACGACGACGCGATCCGCTCCGTCACCCTGCTCACCCGCGTGATCGCCGACGCTGTCGCCGAGGGCCTCATCGCCCGCTCCGGCGCCGCGACCGGCGACTCGAAGCCGGGCGAGAAGGCCGCCGGCGAGCCCCTCGCCGAGTGGGAGCGCGACCTGCTCGAGGGTGAGAAGAAGGCCGACTCCGACGTCGCTGCCGAGGTCCAGACCTCCGCCGAGACCGAGAAGGTCGCCGACGCCGAGGTTGCCGAGGCTCCGGCCGAGGCCGCCGCCGAGGCCGAGGCCGAGGTCGTCGCCGAGGCTCCGGCCGCGGACGCCGAGCAGGCCTGACCCTTCAGGACCTTCGGGTGATGACGGCGGGGGCCCACGAAGCCCCCGCCGTCCACCCGTGGACCCGCCCGATCTTTCAGACTTCGAGAGAGAAACAGACTCATGGCGAACTACACCGCCGCTGACGTCAAGAAGCTCCGCGAGCTCACCGGCGCCGGCATGATGGACTGCAAGAAGGCCCTGGACGAGGCCGACGGCGATGTCGACAAGGCCGTAGAGGCCCTGCGCATCAAGGGCCAGAAGGGTGTCGCCAAGCGCGAGGGCCGCTCCGCCGAGAACGGCGCCGTGGTCTCCCTCATCGCCGACGACAACACCTCCGGTGTCCTCGTCGAGCTGAAGTGCGAGACGGACTTCGTCGCCAAGGGTGACAAGTTCCAGGCCGTCGCCGACCAGCTCGCCGCCCACGTCGCCGCCACCTCCCCGGCCGACCTGGAGGCGCTGCTCGCCTCCGAGATCGAGGCCGGCAAGACCGTGCAGGCGTTCGTCGACGAGGCCAACGCCAACCTCGGCGAGAAGATCGTCCTGGACCGCTTCGCGCAGTACGCCGATGGCTTCGTCTTCTCGTACATGCACCGCACGATGCCGGACCTCCCGCCGCAGATCGGTGTCCTCGTCGAGTTCGACAAGGCCGACGCCGCCGTCGCCAAGGGTGTCGCCCAGCACATCGCCGCCTTCGCGCCGAAGTACCTCACCCGTGAGGACGTTCCGGCCGAGGTCGTCGAGACCGAGCGTCGCGTCGCCGAGGAGACCACCCGCGCCGAGGGCAAGCCCGAGGCCGCGCTCCCGAAGATCGTCGAGGGTCGCGTGAACGGCTTCTTCAAGGACGCGACGCTGCTCGGTCAGCCGTACGCCCTTGACAACAAGAAGTCCGTCCAGCAGATCCTGGACGAGGCCGGTGTCACCCTGAAGCGCTTCACGCGTATCAAGGTCGGCATCTGAGTCCGTCCGCGAACGCGACGGACACCGGACCCCGGTAGGGTCTGAAGCAGTCGTCCGCCCCCGCGCAGGACGACCGCAGATCTGACGAGGAGGCCATTGCCGTACGGGATACCGCGAGGACCCACCGGCAATGGCCTTCGTCGTATGTGCACGAGGAGATCTCCATGAACCAGTCCGCCGCCCAGAGCGACGACATCCACGGCAAAAAGTCCGGCCGCTTCATGCTGAAGCTGTCCGGCGAGGCGTTCGCCGGCGGCGGCGCGCTCGGCGTCGACCCCGACGTCGTGCACAAAATCGCGCGCGAGATCGCCGCGGTCGTCCGCGACGGAGCGGAGATCGCGATCGTGATCGGCGGCGGGAACTTCTTCCGCGGCGCCGAGCTGCAGGTCCGCGGCATGGACCGCGCCCGCTCCGACTACATGGGCATGCTCGGCACCGTGATGAACTGCCTCGCCCTCCAGGACTTCCTGGAGAAGGAGGGCATCGACTCCCGCGTCCAGACCGCCATCACCATGGGTCAGGTCGCCGAGCCGTACATCCCGCTGCGCGCCGTGCGGCACCTGGAGAAGGGCCGCGTGGTCATCTTCGGTGCGGGCATGGGCATGCCGTACTTCTCCACCGACACCACGGCCGCCCAGCGCGCCCTGGAGATCGACGCCGAGGCCCTGCTGATGGGCAAGAACGGCGTGGACGGCGTCTACGACTCCGACCCGAAGGCCAACCCCGACGCGGTCAAGTTCGACGCGCTGGAGTACGGCGAGGTGCTCTCCCGCGACCTCAAGGTCGCCGACGCCACCGCCATCACCCTGTGCCGGGACAACAAGCTCCCGATTCTCGTCTTCGAACTGCTCACCGAGGGCAATATCGCTCGCGCGGTGAAGGGTGAGAAGATCGGCACGCTCGTGAGCGACCAGGGCACCCGGGCCTGACACCCGAACCGGGAACCGCCCCGCGAGGGGATGGACAGAGCCCTGCCGGTCGTACCCACCGTGCAGGACACAAAGCGACGACACGCAGGAGCATGTGGTGATCGAAGAGACCCTCCTCGAGGCCGAGGAGAAGATGGAGAAGGCCGTCGTGGTGGCCAAGGAGGACTTCGCCGCGATCCGCACCGGCCGTGCGCACCCGGCGATGTTCAACAAGATCGTGGCGGACTACTACGGCGCCCTCACCCCCATCAACCAGCTCGCGTCGTTCTCCGTGCCGGAGCCGCGCATGGCGGTGGTGACCCCGTTCGACAAGACCGCGCTGCGCAACATCGAGCAGGCCATCCGCGACTCGGACCTGGGTGTGAACCCCAGCAACGACGGCAGCATCATCCGGGTGAACTTCCCCGAGCTGACGGAGGAGCGCCGTCGCGAGTACATCAAGGTCGCCCGGGGCAAGGCCGAGGACTCGAAGGTCTCCATCCGCGCCGTGCGCCGCAAGGCCAAGGACGCCCTCGACAAGCTGGTCAAGGACAAGGAGTCCGGCGAGGACGACGTGCGCCGCGCCGAGAAGGAGCTCGACGACTCCACCGCGAAGTACGTCGCGCAGGTGGACGAGCTGCTCAAGCACAAGGAAGCCGAGCTGCTCGAGGTCTGATGAACGACTCATCCTGGGGGGCCCCGGGCGGCACCGGCCGTCGGGGACCCGACCAGGGGCCTGCCCCGGCGGGTCCCGCATACGATCGGCACCAGGCGGCGCAGACTCGGCCCATGCCCATCGTGCCCGACGTTCCCGCCGGCGGATTCCAGGACGGTCACGGCCGGGGGGCCGCTCACCAGAGCGGTCCCCTGTTCCGTGACGAGACGCCGCACGAGCACCCGCAGGAGCCCATGTCCAGCCCCACCCCGCCTCCGCCGCCCGCGCCGACGGCGCCACGGCAGAAGAAGAGCGCGGGGCGTGACCTGGGCGCGGCCATAGGGGTGGGCGTCGGGCTCGGCGCCGTCATCGTCGCCTCGCTGTTCATCTGGAAGCCGGCGTTCGTCGGGGTGATCGCGGTCGCCGTGGTCGTCGGTCTGTGGGAGCTCACCTCCCGCCTGCAGGAGCGCAAGGCCATCAAGGCCCCGCTGGTGCCGCTCGCGGTCGGCGGCGCGGCGATGGTCGTCGCCGGCTACGTCCGGGGGCCCGAAGGCGCCTGGGTGGCGATGGCGCTGACGGCGCTCGCGGTGCTGGTGTGGCGGATGACGGAGCCTCCCGAGGGCTACCTGAAGGACGTCACCGCGGGTGTCTTCGCCGCGTTCTACGTGCCGTTCCTGGCGACGTTCGTGGCGATGCTGCTCACCGCGGACGACGGTCCGCAGCGGGTGCTGACCTTCCTGCTCCTCACGGTGGTCAGCGACACCGGGGCGTACGCGGTCGGCTGGCGCTTCGGCAAGCACAAGCTGGCGCCGAGGATCAGCCCCGGCAAGACCCGCGAGGGTCTGGTCGGCGCGGTGGCCTTCGCGATGGCGGCGGGCGCGCTGTGCATGGAGTTCATGATCGACGACGGGACCTGGTGGCAGGGTCTGCTCCTCGGTCTGGCGGTGGCGGCGAGCGCGACGCTCGGCGACCTCGGCGAGTCGATGATCAAGCGCGATCTCGGCATCAAGGACATGGGCACGCTGCTCCCGGGCCATGGCGGGATCATGGACCGGCTGGACTCGTTGCTGCCGACGGCTCCGGTGGTGTGGTTGCTGCTCGCGGTGTTCGTGGGGACGGGCTGACCGGCCATGGCGCCCTGCGGCGGAGCCGCGTGGTGATGCAGCATGGACCGGCTGGACTCGTTGCTGCCGACGGCTCCGGTGGTGTGGTTGCTGCTCGCGGTGTTCGTGGGGACGGGCTGACCGGCCTGCCGGATTCTTCCGTCGGAAGCTGTTGACGGACAGCGGGTACTCTGGAAGGGCTCGTGGCGCGTGCGCCGCGGGCCCTTCCGTCGTCCTCGCCACCGTGAGGGCGCTCCAGTGAGGTCTCCTGGCTTCGGCATCGTCATGCCGCGCTTCCCGCCGACGCGGGGCTGTCCGGACCTCGTGCCGTCTGAGGAGACACCCGATCGTGGCCCGTCCTGTGCCCGGAGAACTCACTTTCGTCGCCCCCAAGGGAGCCAAGAAGCCGCCTCGGCACCTGGCCGACCTCTCGCCCGCCGAGCGGAAGGAGGCCGTCGCCGCGATCGGCGAGAAGCCCTTCCGCGCCAAGCAGCTGTCGCAGCACTACTTCGCGCGGTACGCGCACGACCCCGCGCAGTGGACCGACATCCCGGCGGCCTCGAGGGAG
Source organism: Streptomyces sp. NPDC055103 (assembly GCF_053607625.1). Taxonomy (NCBI): domain Bacteria; kingdom Bacillati; phylum Actinomycetota; class Actinomycetes; order Kitasatosporales; family Streptomycetaceae; genus Streptomyces; species Streptomyces sp. NPDC055103. The sequence goes on along the minus strand of NZ_JBSGTX010000029.1, from coordinate 85,454 downwards.
AAGCTCGCCGAGGCGCTGCTGCCCGACCTGATGTCGGTCGTGCGGCACATCTCGTGCGACGACGACACCACCCGTAAGACCCTGTGGCGGCTGCACGACGGCACGCTCGTGGAGTCGGTGCTCATGCGCTACCCGGAGCGGGTGACCATGTGCATCTCCTCGCAGGCCGGCTGCGGCATGAACTGCCCGTTCTGCGCGACCGGACAGGCGGGCCTCGACCGGAACCTGTCGACCGCCGAGATCGTGCACCAGATCGTGGACGGCATGCGGTCCCTGCGGGACGGGGAGGTCCCCGGGGGACCGGCGCGCCTCTCGAACATCGTCTTCATGGGCATGGGCGAGCCGCTCGCCAACTACAACCGGGTCGTCGGCGCGATCCGCCGGCTCACCGACCCCGAGCCGGACGGTCTGGGGCTCTCGCAGCGCGGGATCACCGTCTCCACCGTCGGGCTCGTGCCCGCGATGCAGCGCTTCGCCGACGAGGGCTTCAAGTGCCGTCTCGCGGTCTCCCTGCACGCCCCCGACGACGAGCTGCGCGACACCCTCGTGCCGGTGAACACCCGCTGGAAGGTGCGCGAGGTCCTCGACGCCTCATGGGAGTACGCCGAGAAGTCCGGGCGCCGGATCTCCATCGAGTACGCGCTCATCCGCGACATCAACGACCAGGCGTGGCGCGGCGACCTCCTGGGCCGGCTGCTGAAGAACAAGCGGGTGCACGTCAACCTGATCCCGCTGAACCCGACGCCCGGTTCGAAGTGGACGGCGTCCCGTCCCGAGGACGAGCGGGCCTTCGTCGACGCCATCGCCCGCCACGGCGTTCCGGTGACCGTCCGGGACACCCGTGGCCAGGAGATCGACGGTGCCTGTGGACAGCTGGCGGCGTCCGAGCGCTGACCTTGTACTCTGAGGTCGAACACATCTCCATATTCCGACAGGGGAGCGCCACAGCGCTGAGAGTGCGGTCACCGTAGGACCGCAGACCCTCTGAACCTTGCCCAGGTCATTCTGGGTAGGAAGTTCGGTCGTTAACTCATGCTGTTGCGCCCTGCCCGCGTCCGGTTCCGCCGGACGCGGGCAGGGCCGCGTCTCTTCCTGGTCACACCCAGGAGGAATCTCAGTGAGCACCACCATTTCGGCGAGCACGAAGAGAACGGCGGCCGCCGCGCTCGTCGTGGCGCTGGGCGTCACCGCCCTCGCCGCCTGCGGCACCGAGGACGTCCGCGACGCCGCGGGCAAGACCGGCGCGCCCGCGCCGAAGACCGTGACGCTCGTGAGTCACGACTCCTTCAACGCCTCCAAGGAGGTGCTGGCGGAGTTCACGAAGCAGACCGGTTTCACGGTCAAGGTCCTCAAGGCCGGTGACGCGGGCGAGGCCGTCAACAAGGAGATCCTGACCAAGGGCTCCCCGCAGGGCGACGTCTTCTTCGGTGTCGACAACACCCTGCTGTCCCGCGCCCTCGACCACGGGATCTTCGTCCCGTACGAGGCGAAGGGCGTGGACCGGATCCCGGCCGCGTACCGCCTCGACAAGGAGCAGCGGGTCACGCCGGTCGACTCCGGTGACATCTGCGTCAACTACGACAAGAAGTACTTCGCCGACAAGAAGCTGGCGCCGCCCCAGACCTTCGACGACCTGGCGAAGCCGGCGTACAAGGACCTGCTCGTCGTCGAGAACCCCGAGCGGTCCTCCCCGGGTCTCGGCTTCCTCCTCGGTACGGCCGCGCAGTACGGCGATGGGGGTACCTCCCAGGGCGAAGCCTCTGGGGGAGGCTGGCAGGACTACTGGAAGAAGCTGAAGGCCAACGGCGTGAAGACCGTCGACAGCTGGGAGCTCGCCTACAACCAGGAGTTCTCCGGCTCGGCCGGCGGCAAGCAGGCCAAGGGCGACCGGCCGCTCGTCGTGTCGTACGCCTCCAGCCCGCCGGTCGAGGTGCTCTACGGCGAGCCGCAGCCGAAGGTGGCCCCGACCGGGGTGTCCACCGGCACCTGCTTCCGGCAGATCGAGTTCGCGGGTCTGCTGAACGGGGCGAAGAACCCCGAGGGCGGCAAGGCGCTGATCGACTTCCTGATCTCGAAGAAGTTCCAGGACGACATGCCGCTCCAGATGTTCGTCAACCCGGTCGCGAAGGACGCGACGCTGCCGGAGCTCTTCACGAAGCACGGTGTCGTGATCGACCAGCCCAGGACCATGGCGCCCGAGAAGATCGCCGAGAAGCGTGACCCGTGGATCCAGCAGTGGTCGTCGCTCGTCCTGAAGTAGTGCGGGGCCGGGGCGACCTCAGGGGGAGCGCGGCGCGGCTGGGGCTGATGGCCCTGCCCGTCGTGTTCTTCGGGGTCTTCTTCGCCTGGCCCGTCGTGTCGATCGTCGACCGGGGGCTGCGGCCCGAGGGCGTCTGGCGGTTCGGCCGGATCGGCGAGACGCTGAGCCGGCCGGACATCCTCGACGTCCTCGGCTTCACCGTGTGGCAGGCGCTCGCCTCCACCGGTCTGACGTTGCTCGTGGCGCTGCCCGGCGCGTATGCCTTCGCGCGCTTCGACTTCCCGGGCAAGGACGTGCTGCGGGCCGTGGTCACGGTGCCGTTCGTGCTGCCGACCGTCCTCGTCGGCACGGCCTTCCTGGCCGTCGTCGGCCGGGGCGGTCTCACGGACGAGCTGTGGGGGCTGCGGCTCGACACCAGCGTGTGGGCGATCCTCCTCGCGCACGTCTTCTTCAACTACGCGGTCGTCGTCCGGACCGTCGGCGGCCTCTGGTCGCAGCTCGACCCGCGCCAGGAGGAGGCCGCCCGGGTCCTCGGCGCCTCGCGCTGGACGGCCTGGCGGACGGTGACGCTGCCCGCGCTGGTGCCGGCGGTGTCGGCGGCCGCCCTGATGGTCTTCCTCTTCACGTTCACCTCCTTCGGTGTCGTCCAGATCCTCGGCGGGGACGCGTACTCCACCCTGGAGTCGGAGATCTACCGGCAGACCGCCCGGCTGCTCGACCTGCCGACGGCCGCGGTCCTGACCCTCGTCCAGTTCGCGGCGGTCGGAGCGATCCTGGCCGTGCACGCCCGGACGCTACGGCGGCGGGAGACCGCGCTGCGGCTCGTACCGCCGGAGACGACCGCGCGCCGGCCGAGGGGCGTCGGGCAGTGGGCGCTGCTCGGCGGTGTCCTCGTCTCGGTGGCGCTGCTGATCCTGCTGCCGCTCGGCGTGCTCGTGGAGCGGTCCTTCGCGGGGCCGCACGGCTACGGGCTCGGCTACTACCGGGCGCTCGGCTCGCTCGACGAGTCCGGCACCTTCCTCGTACCGCCGCTTGAGGCGATCGGGAACTCCCTGCGGTACGCGGTGGCCGCGACCGGCATCGCGGTGCTGATCGGCGGGCTCGCCGCGGCGGCGCTCACCAGGCGGGCCGGGCGGCTCGTACGGGGCTTCGACGCGCTGCTCATGCTGCCGCTCGGGGTGTCCGCCGTGACCGTCGGCTTCGGGTTCCTCATCACGCTCGACGAGCCGCCGTTCGACCTGCGCGCCAGCTGGATCCTCGTACCGCTCGCACAGGCCCTGGTCGGCGTCCCCTTCGTCGTACGGACCATGCTGCCGGTGCTGCGGGCGGTGGACGAGCGGCTGCGGGAGGCGGCGGCCGTCCTCGGGGCGTCGCCGTGGCGGGCCTGGCGGGAGGTGGACCTGCCGCTGGTGCGGCGGGCGCTCCTCATCGCCGCCGGCTTCGCCTTCGCCGTCTCGCTCGGCGAGTTCGGCGCGACCGTCTTCATCGCCCGGCCCGACAGCCCGACGCTGCCGGTGGCGGTCGCTCGGCTGCTTGGGCGGCCGGGCGAGCTCAACTACGGGCAGGCGATGGCCCTCTCGACGATTCTGATGGTGGTGTGCGCGGTGTCCCTGCTCCTGCTGGAACGGCTGCGCACCGAGCGGACCTCCGGGGAGTTCTGATGCTTTCGATCCTGGACGCGACCGTACGGTTCGGGGAGCGGGCCGCGCTCGACGCCGTGGACCTGGAGGTCGCCGAGCACGAGATCGTGTGCGTCCTCGGCCCCAGCGGCAGCGGCAAGTCCACCCTGCTCCGGGTCGTTGCCGGGCTCCAGGCGCTCGACGGCGGCCGGGTGCTGCTCGAAGGCGCCGACCAGGCGGGGGTGCCGGTGCACCGGCGGGGCGTCGGGCTGATGTTCCAGGACCACCAGCTGTTCCCGCAGCGGGACGTCGGCGGCAACATCGCCTTCGGACCGCGGATGCGCGGCGCCGGCAAGGCCGAACAGGCGGAGCGCGTACGGGAGCTGCTCGACCTCGTCGGGCTCCCGGGCGCCGAGCGGAGGTCCGTCGCCGCGCTCTCCGGCGGCGAGCAGCAGCGGGTCGCGCTGGCCAGGGCGCTGGCACCGCGGCCCCGCCTTCTCATGCTGGACGAGCCGCTCGGACAGCTCGACCGGGGGCTGCGGGAGCGGCTCGTCGTCGAGCTGCGGCAGCTCTTCGGGCGGCTCGGGACGACGGTCCTCGCCGTCACCCACGATCAGGGCGAGGCCTTCGCGCTCGCCGACCGGGTCGTGGTGATGCGGGACGGGCGGATCGCGCAGTCGGGCGCGCCCGTCGAGGTGTGGTCGCGGCCGGCCTCGGAGTTCGTGGCCCGCTTCCTCGGATTCGACAACGTGGTGGCGGCGCGGGTCACGGGCATGGTCGCGGAGACGGCGTGGGGCAAGGTCCCCGTGCCGGAGGGCTCGCCGCAGGGGGAGCGGAGGCTCCTCGTCCGGCCGGGCGGGGTGCGGCTCCTCCCGGGGGAGTCGGATGCGTGGACGGTCGAGTCCCGGACCTTCCGGGGCGACCGCGTCGTCGTACGGCTCCGGCCCGCTGACGGGCCGCCGCTGGAGGCGGAGTTCCCGCTGAGCGAGGCGCCGGCCGAGGGCGCCCGGGTGGACCTGGCCTTCGCGGTGGAGGACGTCGTGGTGCTGGGGGACTGACCCCGTCGGGGACGCGGCTCAGCAGGCGGCGCACGTCCTGCGGGTCGCGCGCTGATAGGAGCGGGTGGCGCGGGCCAGGGCCAGTCCGTAGCAGGAGAAGCCGCCGTAGGCGACGGCGAACACCCAGGGCGCGTGGTCCGCGAGGTCGACGCGGATCAGCCCCGCCCAGATCAGCACGCCGACCACGGCGAGGATCGCGCCGAACGGCGCGAGCGCGCCTGCCCCCGCCCAGGCCGTCTCCAGCGAGGCGTACGGGACGAGGGCCGCGGCGGCGACGAGCCCGGCACGGGCCGGGTCCGCCGTCACGGAGGTGCGGCGCGGGTCGCCGGTGCGGCCGTGCCCGCCGCAGTGCGGGCAGGTGCCGAGGGCCCGGCGCCGGTGCGCGAGGGCCGCACATCCCCACAGCACGGCGCCGAGGACGGCGAGGAACTGGTTGGCGAGCGCCGCCCAGTCGACCGGCGGCTGGTTGCGGGACAGGAAGAACAGGAGATGGACCGGGCTGAGGAGCGCTGCGAAGCCCGAGGTCAGACAGAGCGCGACCACCGCCCAGGCGGCTCTGGACGGCCACCGGGCAGCCGGGCGGCGCGACAGGGCGTACCCGAGCACGGCGGAAGCCCCGTACAGCACCCCCGTGGCCGCCTCGGCGCCCGTGCCGGTGCCTTTGCCCAGGACCGCGTACCCGAACGCGGGCCCGGTGAGGGCGGCGAGGGCCGCACACGTCGCGTACAGCAGCGACCAGGCGAACGCGGCGGAACCGGCCCACGAGGGCCAGTCTTCGGCGTCATGTCCCGAGCCTCCCGGCGGGAGGCCCTGGGGCGCGCCCGTCCCCGGTCGCGTCCCGCTCCGCCGTGCGGGGGAGGGGCGCTACGCCTTCGGCGCGGGGGAGGGGGACTACGCCCGCGCGAGCCGTTCCAGCGCCTCCGGGACCTCCTCGGTCGAGTCGACCAGGGCGATGCGGGGGGCCATCGGGCGGCCTGCGGCGAGGGCTTCCAGGAGGGGCCAGGCCGGGAGGTGCGCGGTCCAGTGGGCGCGGTCGACCAGGACCATCGGCGTGGGCGTGCCCAGGGAGCCGTAGTAGTTAGGGGTGACGTTCGCGAAGATCTCCTGGACCGTGCCCGCCGCGCCCGGCAGGAAGACGACGCCCGCCGTGGAGCGGGCGAGCAGGCCCTCCTCGCGGACGGCGTTGGTGAAGTACTTGGCGACGCGGCCGGCGAAGGCGTTCGGCGGTTCGTGGCCGTAGAACCAGGTCGGGATCCCGACGGAGTCACCGCCGTGCGGCCACCGGGCCCGTACCGCGAAGGCGGCGCGGGCCCACTCCGTCACCGAGGGGACGAAGGACGGGGCGGTGGCGAGGACGGCGAGGGCCTCCGGCAGGGTCTCGTCGGGGAACGGCGCCAGATACGCGCCGAGGTTCGCCGCCTCCATCGCGCCCGGTCCGCCGCCGGTCGTCACGGCCAGGCCCGAGCGGGCCAGCGACCTGCCGAGCCGGGCGGCGCCCGCGTACCCCTCCGTGCCCCGGACCGTCGCGTGCCCGCCCATCACGCCGACGACCCGCTTTCCGTCGAGGAGTTCGTCGAGGGCGTCGGAGACGGCGTCGTCGTGGAGGGCGCGGAGCATCGAGGGGAAGATGTCGCCGTCGGCCCTGGTCCGCGCGAACCAGGTGTACGCGAGGGAGTCAGGGGTCGCGTCGTAGCCCGTCTCGGCGATGCCGGCGTACAGCTCGTCGGGGGAGTAGAGACCTGAGCGGTACGGGTCGAACGGCAGGTCGGGGACGGGCGGGAAGACGAGTGCCCCGTCGGCGCGGACCTTGGCCGCGGCCTCCGGCTCCATGCGGCAGCCGAGGAGGACGGCGCCCGCGGCAGAGGTGGTGAGCAGGGCGAAGGTGCGGTCGGTGAGGTCGACGGACTGTACGCGGAGCCCGGCGAGCCCGCCGGGCCGGGCTATCGCCGCGTCGAACTCGTCGAGCGTGTGGATCTCGTGCCCGTGCCCGCGCGGACCGGGCGGCCGGTGTGCAGGAGGAGGCGTCGCCATGGGCCCACGATAGGGGCCCTGCCGCCGAGCGGCCCGTCAGCCCGTCAGGGGGAGGGCCGCCAGCTCCGCCACGATCCAGGTCAGCGGCAGGAAGACGGCGACGAGCGCGCCCGCCCGCATGAGGGCCGCCGTCCGCAGGACCGTGGGTGGGGCGCCGAGGCGGAGGAGCGCCTCGGTGGTGTGGGCCCGGCACTGCTTGGACTCCAGCGCGGCCGTGAGGAGCGTCGCCGTGGTGCAGGCCATGACGAGGGCCGCGCCGAGACCGGTGAGCGGTCCGAAAGCGGCCGGGCCCGTGCCCGACGCGTACAGCGCGGCCGCCGCGAGCGTCCCGGACAGCACGGCGGAGACCACCCCGAGCGGGCGGCCGATACGGCGGCACTCGTCCATGAGGACGCGGCCCGCGAGCAGCCGGGTCGCGCCCGGCCGGACGGCCTGGAGGAGCCGGCCGCAGCCGTACGTGAGTCCCGGGCCCGCGAGGGCGAGACCGAAGGCGGTGAGCACCCAGCCGGCGAGGACGCCCGCCGGGCTGCCGTCGAAGCGGCCCGGCAGCGGGAGGTCGTCGCCGGCGCCGCTGCGGCCCGCGTACGTCTCGATGGCCAGACCGACGGCGACGAGGGCGACGCCCCAGGGCAGCCCGGACGGCACCGGCTTCTCGACGCCCTCCGGTTCGGCGGGCGCGGAGCGCGGGCGCAGCGCCAGGCCCGCCGCCGTGGCGGCGACGACCGGCAGGATCGCGAGGAGCGTGAGGGCGGCGGCGAGGGGCATCGGCTGGTCGGCGGCGAGGAGGTCGGCCGCCGCCCCGTCGAAGGGCAGCCCCGTGATGTCGCCGCGCAGGTGCAGGTAGAACAGGAGCGCGACCATCGAGCCGAGCGTGCAGGCGACGGCCGTCGACGCCGCGGCGACGGCCGTGAGCCGGACGGGGCCGAGTCCGACCGCCGAGAGTCCGGGGCGCGGCCGGGTGCTGGGGTCGGTGCGGGCCACGGCCACGGCGAACTGGACGGTGGCGGCGAGCGGCAGGGCGCACCACAGCAGGCGCAGGACGGAGGACGAGGACCGGTCCGGGTGCCCGACGGCGTATCCGAGGGTGCAGAGCAGCAGGAAGCCCACCCCCGCGGCCGCGGCGGCGACGAGGAGCCGCCGGGTCAGGACGAGGGGGTGGGTCCCGCGGGCTAGACGGAGAGCGAGCACGCGGTGACGCCCTCCGCCCCTGACGCCGGAGGGACGGTGCCGACCCGGCGGCCGTCGAGGAGGGCGACCGTGCGGTCGGCGAGCGCCGCCACGTCGCCGTCGTGGGTGGCGAGGACCACCGTGATGCCGTGGGAGCGGGCCGCGGCGGTCAGGGTGCGCAGGACCTGCGCCCCGTCGGCGCGGTGCAGCGCGGCGGTGGGTTCGTCGGCGAAGAGCACCGACGGGGTGGTGACCAGGGCGCGGGCGATCGCGATCCGCTGGCGCTGGGAGTGGGTGAGCGCGTGCGGGCGCTTGCGGACGCAGACGCCGATGTCGAGGCGCTCCAGCCATTCGACGCCGGCGGTCTTCGCTGCCCGGTGGGAGGCGCCGCGGAGCAGCAGCGGGAGGGCGACGTTCTCCCAGCCGGTGAGTTCCGGGACGAGGCCCGGCTCGGGGTCGATCCAGCCGAAGCGGTCGCGGCGGAGCCGTTCGCGCTGGGCCGCGCCGAGGGTGTGCACGGGGCTGCTGTTGAACCACACCTCGCCCTGCTGGGCGACGAGCTGCCCGGACAGGCAGCGCATGAGGGTGGTCTTGCCGCTGCCGCGCGGGCCGACGAGGGCGAGGATCTCGCCCTCGCGGACGCCGAGGGAGACGCCGCTGAGGGCGTCCGAACCGCCCAGGGAGCAGTGCAGGGAACGCGCCCAGAGCACGTCGTTGTCCGGTGGGGCCATCGCGTACACCTCTGTCGGATCCGATCTGTGTTCCCCCATCCGGGGGAACGAAGAGACGGGCCTTTCGGTCACTGGCGCCAGGGGAGATCAGGGGGCGGTCAGGGGTGCGACCGGGAAGGCGACCAGGGATGAACCGTAAGGATTCAGATCGGTTTGTACGGACAGCACGCGGCCCGGGCATGCCACCATCCACTCGGATGGCGGCATGCCCGGGCCGTTGTCACGCCGTGAGGGCGGCGTGAGGTCCTGCTCGCACCCCGGGGACCGTGCCTCGCGGGGCGGGGAGGATCAGAGCTTGGTCCACGCCTCCGTCAGCACCGAGCGCAGGATGCCTTCGATCTCGTCGAAGGTGCCCTGGTCGGCGATGAGCGGCGGGGCCAGCTGGATGACCGGGTCGCCACGGTCGTCGGCCCGGCAGTACAGGCCGTTCTCGAAGAGCGCCTTGGAGAGGAAGCCGTAGAGCACGCGCTCCGTCTCCTCGTCCGTGAAGGACTCCTTGGTGGCCTTGTCCTTGACGAGCTCGATGCCGTAGAAGAAGCCGTTGCCGCGGACGTCGCCGACGATCGGCAGGTCGTGCAGCTTCTTCAGGGTGTTGAAGAAGTTGCCCTCCTGGTCCAGCACGTGCTGGTTCAGGCCTTCCTTGTCGAAGATGTCGAGGTTGGCGATCGCGACCGCCGACGACACCGGGTGGCCACCGAAGGTGTAGCCGTGGAGGAAGGTGTTGTCGCCCTTGTAGAACGGCTCCGCGATGCGGTCCGAGACGATGCAGGCGCCGATCGGGGAGTAGCCCGAGGTCATGCCCTTGGCGCAGGTGATCATGTCCGGCACGTAGCCGAACTTGTCACAGGCGAACATCGTGCCGAGGCGGCCGAAGGCGCAGATCGTCTCGTCGGAGACGAGCAGCACGTCGTACTGGTCGCAGATCTCGCGGACGCGCTGGAAGTAGCCGGGCGGCGGCGGGAAGCAGCCACCGGCGTTCTGCACGGGCTCCAGGAAGACGGCAGCGACGGTGTCGGCGCCCTCGAAGAGGATCTCCTGCTCGATCTGGTCGGCGGCCCAGCGGCCGAAGGCCTCCGGGTCGTCGCCGTGGATCGGGGCGCGGTAGATGTTGGTGTTCGGCACCTTGTGCGCGCCGGGGACCAGCGGCTCGAAGGGGGCCTTCAGGGCCGGCAGACCCGTGATGGACAGGGCGCCCTGCGGGGTGCCGTGGTAGGCGACCGCACGCGAGATGACCTTGTACTTGGTGTGCTTGCCCTGCAGCTTGAAGTACTGCTTGGCGAGCTTCCACGCGGTCTCGACGGCCTCGCCGCCACCGGTGGTGAAGAACACCTTGTTCAGGTCGCCCGGGGCGTAGTCGGCCAGACGCTCGGCGAGCTCGACGGCCTTGGGGTGGGCGTACGACCACACGGGGAAGAACGCGAGTTCCTTGGCCTGCTTGTACGCGACCTCGGCCAGTTCCTCGCGGCCGTGTCCGGCGTTGACGACGAACAGACCCGCGAGACCGTCGAGGTAGCGCTTGCCCTTGTCGTCGAAGATGTAGGTGCCCTCACCACGCACGATGGTGGGAACGGGCGAGTTCTCGTACGACGACATGCGGGTGAAGTGCATCCACAGGTGGTCGTACGCGGTCTTGGACAGGTCCTGGGTCACGATTATCGAGTTCCCCACATATAGGTCTGCTTCTTGAGCTTGAGGTAGACGAAGCTCTCCGTGGAGCGCACGCCGGGGAGGGTGCGGATGCGCTTGTTGATCACATCCAGCAGGTGGTCGTCGTCCTCGCAGACGACCTCCACCATCAGGTCGAAGGAGCCCGCGGTCATCACCACGTACTCGCATTCGGCCATGGCCGTGAGTGCCTCCGCGACCGGATCGAGGTCACCCTCGACGTTGATGCCGACCATCGCCTGGCGCCGGAATCCCACGGTGAGCGGGTCGGTGACGGCGACGATCTGCATGACGCCCTGGTCGAGCAGCTTCTGCACGCGTTGGCGCACGGCGGCTTCGGAGAGGCCCACGGCCTTGCCGATCGCCGCGTAGGGACGGCGACCGTCCTGCTGGAGCTGTTCGATGATTGCCAGGGAGACGGCATCGATCGTCGGGGACGAACCGGTTCCGGTTCTGGAGTCTGTGCTTCGACTGGCCACACCTTCACTGTGCACCGAGATTGTCAGTCACGCAAGCCCGAAGCGATGTAATTCGTTGTGTGAGGCTCTCGATCTCACTGAATCCGAAGTTGGAGGGGGTCGGGGCTATGGAAAGCGTCAGTCGAGCGACTAGGCTGAGGTGTCTCGCCCATCGGGACGCCGCACAAGGACGTGCGACGACGAACGTGACAGGAGGGGTGGCAAGTGACCACCGAGCTGCGCCGGCTGCGTAACTACATCAACGGGGAGTTCCGCGACGCGGCCGACGGCCGCACCATCGAGGTGGTCAACCCGGCCACCGGCGAGGTGTACGCCACCTCCCCGCTCTCCGGCCAGGCCGACGTCGACGCCGCCATGGAGGCCGCCGCGGCCGCCTTCCCCGCCTGGCGTGACAGCACCCCGGCCGAGCGCCAGAAGGTGCTCCTCAAGATCGCCGACGCCTTCGAGGAGCGTGCCGAGGACCTCATCGCCGCCGAGGTCCTGAACACCGGAAAGCCGACCGCCCTCGTCGGGAGCGAGGAGGTGCCCCCGATGGTGGACCAGATCCGCTTCTTCGCCGGTGCCGCCCGCATGCTCGAGGGCCGTTCGGCCGGCGAGTACATGGAGGGCATGACCTCCATCGTCCGCCGCGAGCCCGTGGGCGTCTGCGCCCAGGTCGCGCCGTGGAACTACCCGATGATGATGGCCGTGTGGAAGTTCGCCCCGGCGCTCGCCGCGGGCAACACCGTCGTCCTCAAGCCCTCGGACACGACCCCCGCGTCGACCGTCCTGATGGCCGAGATCATCGGGCAGATCGTCCCCAAGGGTGTCTTCAACGTCATCTGCGGTGACCGTGAGACCGGCAAGGCCATGGTCGAGCACCCGACCCCGGCGATGGCCTCCATCACCGGTTCGGTCCGTGCCGGCATGCAGGTCGCCGAGTCGGCGGCCAAGGACGTCAAGCGCGTCCACCTGGAGCTGGGCGGCAAGGCCCCGGTCGTCGTCTTCGAGGACACCGACATCGACGCGGCCGTCGGCGACATCTCGGTCGCGGGCTTCTTCAACGCCGGCCAGGACTGTACGGCCGCCACCCGCGTCCTCGTCCACGAGTCCATCCACGACGAGTTCGTCGCCGCCCTCGCCAAGGCCGCCGCCGAGACGAAGACCGGCCAGCCGGACGAGGAGGACGTGCTCTACGGACCGCTGAACAACGCCAACCAGCTGAAGCAGGTCTCCGGCTTCATCGAGCGCCTCCCGGCCCACGCCAAGGTGGAGGCCGGCGGTCACCGCGTCGGCGACAAGGGCTACTTCTACGCCCCGACCGTCGTCTCCGGCCTCAAGCAGGACGACGAGATCGTCCAGAACGAGGTCTTCGGCCCGGTCATCACCGTCCAGTCCTTCACGGATGAGGCCCAGGCCCTCGCGTACGCCAACGACGTCGAGTACGCCCTCGCCTCCTCCGTCTGGACCAAGGACCACGCGCGCGCGATGCGCATGTCCAAGGCCCTCGACTTCGGCTGCGTGTGGATCAACACCCACATCCCGCTCGTCGCCGAGATGCCCCACGGCGGCTACAAGAAGTCCGGCTACGGCAAGGATCTCTCCGCGTACGGCTTCGAGGACTACACGCGCATCAAGCACGTCATGACCTCCCTGGGCTGACACCACCCCGGCGCGTGAACCGCGGCCCCGCCACCCTGGTCGACAGGGTGTCGGGGCCGCGCGCCGTCGCTCGACGGACCGTCCATAGCCGCAGGTGGCAGTGGATGTGGATGCTGGGTCGGTGAGAGCGATAGCCAGGAAGAGCATGTCCCGCCGGTCCCTGCTGCGCGGGATCGGCGGTGTCGGAGCGGCCGCGGCGCTCGCCGGGTGCGGGGTGCCCGCCGCCTACGTGGACGAGCGCGACCGGTCGGGCCGTGACCTGTCCGCGCGCGACCGGACGCTCGACTTCGCCAACTGGCCGCTCTACATCGACACCGATGACGACGACACGGCGAAGCGCCCGACCCTGGACGCCTTCCGTGAGCGCACCGGGATCTCCGTCCGCTACACGGAGGAGATCAACGACAACGACGAGTTCTTCGGCAAGATCGGCCCGTCCCTGATGAACCACCAGGAGACCGGCCGCGACCTGATCGTCGTCAGCGACTGGATGGCCGCCCGCTTCGTCCGCCTCGGCTGGGTCCAGGAGATGGACCGCACCGCCCAGCCGCACGTCGCGCGGCACCTCAACCCGCAGCTGCGCTCGCCCGCCTTCGACGCGGGCCGCCTGCACAGCGTGCCCTGGCAGTCCGGGATCACCGGCATCGCCTACAACCGGAAGAAGCTCGGCCGGGAACTCCGCTCCACCAAGGAGCTGTGGGCCGACGACCTGCGCGGCAAGGTCACCCTGCTCTCCGGCCTCGACGAGTCCATGTCCCTGCTGCTCCAGGGCAACGGAGTCGACGTGACCCGGTGGACGGGCGACGACTTCCACGCCCTGTGCGAGCAGGTCGAGGGGCTCGTCCGGAAGAAGCACATCCGCCGCTTCACCGGCAACGACTACATCAAGGACCTGTCCACCGGCGACGTGCTCGCCTGCCAGGCGTACTCCGGCGACGTCATCCAGCTCCAGGCCGACAACCCCGACATCGCGTTCGTCGTGCCCGAGGAGGGCGGCGAACTGTGGGCCGAGTCCCTCATGATCCCCAACCGGGCCCAGCACAAGACCAACGCCGAGAAGCTGATCGACTACTACTACGAGCCCGAGGTCGCCGCCGAACTCGCCGCCTGGGTCAACTACGTCTGCCCGGTGCCGGCCGCGCAGGACGTCCTCGCGGACTCCGGCGACGAGGACCTGGCCGCCCTCGCCGAGGACCCGCTGATCTTCCCGGACCCCGACATGCGGGGAAGGCTCGCCATCGCCCGCGACATCCGCGCCGACGAGCGGCAGGAGTTCGCGAAGAGGTGGAACGCGATCGTGGGGCTGTGAGCGAGGGGTGGCGTCGGTGCCGGAGCCCGTACCCGCGTAACGGCCACCGGTGATCAGTCCGGGAGGCCGTACGCCGACACCATGAGCTTCAGTGCCGTCCGGTTCATGTCCTGGCCCTTGGCGTCGGTGGAGTTGACGCTGTAGACGAGGGTGCGCGCGCCGTCCCGGGTCGAGGCGATGGCCGCGTTGTACCCCCAGCGGCCACCCGTCTTGCCCCAGACCTCGCGCCCGCCGAGCCGCTTCATCGACAGACCGGCGGCGTACGCGGCCGGGTCGCCCGTCTTCACGTCCGGGACCTTCGGCAGCGTGAACATCTCCTCCAGGAGCGGTCCGCGCACCACCCGGCCCGCGAACAGCTCCCGGGTGAACCGCTCCAGGTCGGCGGTGGTCGAGACGAGGTCCCCTGCCGCCCAGCCGTCCGTCGTCCCCCACACGGAGACGTCACGCAGGCCGGTGGTGCCGTCGTCGAGCCGCATCGTCTGTTAGCCGTGGTTGTACGGACCGAGGAGCGCGATCCCGATGTCCACCGCGAGCGAAGCGAGATGGGGGTACCCCCATGCGGAGCTCTGGGGGAGGGTTCGCCGCGCCCCAGCTCCGCGCCCGCTCCCACCGGAGCCGTACGACCCCGCGTATGTCTCCGCCTATGTCGCCCCGTACGTCCCCTCGTGCGTCCCCCCGCGCGTCCATTACGGCTTGCGGCCCACCGCGCCGAACTGCGCGACCTCGGTGGCCCCTTCGGCGCGCCAGCGCGCGCACGACACGATGCCCGGCTCCAGCAGGTCGAGCCCGTCGAGGAAGGAGGTGAACTCGGCTCGGCTGCGGGCGGTGATCGGCGGCGTCGCGTTCTCGTTCCAGAAGGCCATGGCGGCCTTGTTGCCCTCGCCGCCGAGCTCCGGCTCCAGCGTCGGGTGGGTCAGGACCAGGTGACTGCCGGAGGGGAGCGCGTCCATCAGGGTCCGCACGACCTTCCGGGCCTCGCCCGTGTCCAGGACGAAGTTGAGGATGCCGAGCATCAGCACCGCCACCGGACGGGACAGGTCGAGCGTCGCGCCGGCGGCCGCCAGGATCTTCTCCGGGTCCCGCGCGTCCGCGTCCACGTACTCGGTGACGCCCTCCGGCGCGCTGGTCAGCAGCGCCCGGGCGTGGGTCAGGACGATCGGGTCGTTGTCGACGTAGACGATCCGGGAGTCGGCGGCGACCCGCTGCGCCACCTCGTGGGTGTTGTCGGCGGTCGGCAGGCCCGTACCGATGTCCAGGAACTGGCGCACGCCCGCGTCGGCCGCCAGATGGGTCACCGCCCGGCCGAGGAACGCCCGGTCCGCGCGGGCCACTTCGCCGATGCTCGGATAGAAGGCGGTGACCTGGTCGCCAACCGCGCGGTCCACCGGGTAGTTGTCCTTGCCGCCCAGCCAGTAGTTCCACACCCGGGCGTTGTGGGCGATGTCGGTGCGGATCCGGTCGTTCATGCGCGAGCCTTTCGCAGGGCGGCGGCGAGCGTGTCGACCCGGTTCGTGGTGATCGAGTCGACCCCGTTGAAGATCAGCTTACGCATGGTGCGGGAGGTGTCCGCCGTCCAGGCCGAGACGAGCAGACCGTCCCGGTGGATCCGCTCGGTCAGCTCCCGACCGGCCAGTCCGAAGCGGTAGTTGAGCCACTTCGGCCGCACCGCGTCGAGCAGCACCCGCCGGGGCGGGGCGAGCGAGGTCCACGTCAGGGCGATCTCGGCGGCCGGGTCGGCGGCCCGCACCTGGAGCATGGCCACGGACCCCGCGCAGTAGTACACGCGCTCCCCGGCGCCGCACTCCCGGATCGTGCCGACGATCGTGCGGACCGAGTCCTCGTTCCCGCCGGGCAGGTCCAGCATCAGCCGGTGCGCCCCGGCGGCGATCAGCGCCTCGCGCAGGGTCGGCACCCCGCCGTACGTCAGCTCGCGCAGCTGCTCGTACGAGAGCCGGGACAGCGGCCGGTCGTGGCCCCACAGCCGCTTGAG
This sequence comes from Streptomyces sp. NPDC055103, assembly GCF_053607625.1. NCBI lineage: Bacteria > Bacillati > Actinomycetota > Actinomycetes > Kitasatosporales > Streptomycetaceae > Streptomyces > Streptomyces sp. NPDC055103. The sequence continues at coordinate 69,504 of NZ_JBSGTX010000029.1, read as the reverse complement.
GGTGTCGTCGTGGAGGAGGACGGGCACGCCGTCCTTCGTGAGCCGGACGTCGACCTCGACCGCGTCCGCCCCCCGCTCGATCGCCGAGGCGATCGAGGGGAGCGTGTTCTCACGGAGGCGGTACGGGTCGCCGCGATGACCTACGACAGTGACGGTGCGCATGGCCCCATTCTCACCGCCGGCTCTCACCGGCGTCAGCGAGCGAGCCAGCCGTCCGTGTACGTGTCGATCTCGGCGGCGATCCGCGCCTTGCCCGCCGCGTCGAGGAAGGAGGCCTCCACCGCGTTCTTCGCGAGGGCGGCGAGACCGCGCTCGTCGAGGCCGAGGAGCCGGGCGGCGACCGCGTACTCGTTGTTGAGGTCCGTGCCGAACATCGGCGGGTCGTCGCTGTTGACCGTGACGAGGACCCCGGCCTCGACCATCTGCCGGATCGGGTGCTCGTCGAGCGTGGCGACGGCCCGCGTCGCGATGTTGGAGGTCGGGCAGACCTCCAGGGCGATGCGCCGCTCGGCCAGGTGGGCGAGGAGCGCCGGGTCCTGGACGGAGCTGGTGCCGTGGCCGATGCGCTCGGCGCCCAGGTCGTTGATCGCGTCCCAGACCGTCTGCGGGCCGGTCGTCTCGCCCGCGTGCGGGACGGAGTGCAGACCGGCGGCGCGCGCCAGGTCGAAGTACGGCTTGAACTGCGGGCGGGGGACCCCCACCTCGGGGCCGCCGAGACCGAAGGAGACCAGGCCCTCGGGGCGGATCCCGTCGGTCGTGGCGAGCCGCGCGGTCTCCTCGGCGGAGACGAGGCCGGCCTCGCCGGGGATGTCGAAGCACCAGCGCAGGATCGTGCCGAACTCTGCCTCAGCCGACTTGCGGGCGTCCTCGATCGCCGCCATGAAGGCCTGCTCGTCGATGCCGCGGCGGGTGGAGGAGTACGGGGTGATGGTCAGCTCGGCGTACCGGATGTTCTGCCGGGCCATGTCCCGCGCGACCTCGAAGGTGAGGAGCCGGACGTCCTCGGGGGTGCGGACGAGGTCGACCACCGACAGGTAGACGTCGATGAAGTGCGCGAAGTCCGTGAACGTGAAGTAGTCGGTGAGGGCCTCGGGGTCCGTGGGCACCTTGGAGTCCGGGTGCCGGGCCGCGAGCTCGGCGACGATGCGGGGCGAGGCGGAGCCGACGTGGTGGACGTGCAGCTCGGCCTTGGGCAGGCCGGCGATGAAGGGATGCAGGTCGGTCATCAGGTCATCGTAGGCCGGGCGGTTCCCCCTCATGGGTGAGGTCGTAACATGGCGTGACCACGATGGGGGAGGCCCATGTCTGACAACCGAGACCAGCCGCAGGGCGGTTACGACCCGGCGGACCCGTGGGCTCCGCCGAACCGCGACGGCGTGGAGCTGAGCAAGCCCGTGACGCCCTCGACCCCGCCGGTGCACGACCAGATGACGGTCACGTCCATGCCGGCCGCGACCGGCCCCGTTGACGTACCGCCGCCCCCGGTCGCCCCCGGCGGCCCGGCGACCACGCCCGGCTACGGCTACCCGGCGGCCACCCCGCCGGCCGGGGCCTACGGCTACCCCCCCGCCGTGAGCGCGCCGGCGCCGCCGACGTCGGCGTACGCGTACCCCTCCTACGGCGCGGGGTACGGCCAGCCGCCCGGCTGGCAGCAGCCCGCCAACGGCATGGGCATCACCTCGATGGTGCTCGGCATCATCGCCGTGGCCGGATTCTGTCTGTACGGGCTCGGGGTCATCCTCGGCATCCTGGCGCTGATCTTCGGCATCATCGGCATGAAGAAGGCCGGCCGGGGCGAGGCGACCAACCGGGGCATGGCCCTCGCGGGCGTCATCCTCGGCTCGATCGGCATCGTGGTCAGCGGCGTCTTCCTGGGATTCATGATCTGGGCGATCGCCCAGGACTCCACGTCCTACGACAGCGACAGCGACCCGTACAACAGCCTGGGCGTCCAGAGCGTCCGCTAGGACCTGGACCTGGACCTGACGGACCCGCCAAGGTCCGACCCAGGCAACCGGCCCCGTGCCTCACGAGGTGCGGGGCCCTGCCGCGTTCAGGCTGCCCGCAGCCGGTCCCGGGCCTCCATCAGGGCGAAGCCCAGCAGGTTCAGGCCACGCCAGCGGGCCGGGTCGTGGGCGGCGGGGTCGTCGGCCGCGAGGCCGATGCCCCAGACACGGTCCACCGGGCTCGCCTCCACGAGGACGCGGCTGCCCGTGCCGAGGAGGTACGCGCGGAGGGCCTCGTCCGCGGCGAACTTGTGGACGCTGCCCTCGACGACGATCCCGAGCCGCTCCCGCTCCCACACCGTCTCGTCGAAGTCCCGCACCAGCCGGCCCGCCTTCTTCGCCTCCGCCGGGGTACGGGCGGACAGCGCGGCCCGCTCGGCCTCGACGTCACCGAAGAGGCGGGCCTTGGCCGCCATCATCCAGTGCTCGGCGGTCGCGTACCGCACTCCGTCGACCACGAAGGGTGCGGGCCACCACTGGCTCAGGCAGCTCGCCGAGAGCCGCCCGTCGGGGTGCGGGCGATGGCCCCAGAAAAGCAGCCATTTGACGTGCTCACCGGCGTTGACCTGCTGCGTCAGCTCGTCGATCTTGTTCATGCACGCGAGTCTGGCATCCGCCACGGACACTCCGTACGGAGATATTCCGGCCACCTCGACACATGGTCGACCGATTCCGTTGCGTAACCAAAAGGCAACAACGGAATCCCTTGTTGGAGTGCCTCCCTCATGTCAGGATCGGCACTCAATTCGAGCTGGAACAACGGAGAGCGTCATGGGCAACCGCTTCCAGGTGACGGACCGCTTCGCGGACGGCGCACAGTACATCGGCGGACGGCTCCGGGCCGGAACCTCCGATCGAGAACACACGATCATCAACCCCGCCACCGGCGAGGGCATCTACACCTACCGGCTCGCCTCCACCGCCGACGTGGACGAGGCCGTCGCCGCCGCGAAGGCCGCCTTCCCCGGCTGGTCGGGCGCCACCCCTGGCGAGCGCTCCGACGCCCTCCACCGCTTCGCCGGAGTCCTCGCCGACTGGGCCGAGGACATCGCGACGGTCGAGTCGCTCCAGGCCGGCAAGCCGCTCCGGCTCACCACCGAGTTCGACGTACCGGGCACGATCGACAACACCGCCTTCTTCGCGGGTGCCGCCCGCCACCTCCAGGGCCAGGCCGCCGCCGAGTACAGCGGCGACCACACCTCGTACATCCGGCGCGAGGCGATCGGTGTCATCGGCTCCATCGCCCCCTGGAACTACCCGCTCCAGATGGCGGCCTGGAAGATCCTCCCGGCGATCGCCGCCGGAAACACGATCGTCCTGAAGCCCGCCGAGATCACCCCGCTGACCTCGCTGATGTTCGCGCAGGCGGCGACCGAGGCCGGCATCCCCGACGGTGTCATCAACATCGTCAGCGGCTCAGGCCGGGTCGTCGGCGAGCACCTCGTCGGCCACCCCGACGTCGTCATGACCTCCTTCACCGGCTCCACCCCGGTCGGCAAGCGCGTCGCCGAGGTCGCCACCGCGACCGTCAAGCGGCTCCACCTCGAACTGGGCGGCAAGGCCCCCTTCGTGGTCTTCGACGACGCCGACCTGGAGGCCGCCGCCAACGGCGCCGTCGCCGCCTCCCTCATCAACACCGGCCAGGACTGCACCGCCGCCACCCGCGCGTACGTCCAGCGCCCGCTCTTCGACGCCTTCGTCGCCCGCGTCGCCGAACTGATGGAGTCGGTCCGCGTCGGCGATCCCTTCGACGCCGCCACCGACCTCGGTCCGCTGGTCAGCCACGCCCAGCGCGACAGCGTCGCCGGCTTCGTCGAGCGCGCCCGCGGCTACGCCACCGTCGTCGCCGGCGGCGAGATCCCGGGGGCCAAGGAAAATGAAGACAGCCTCAAGGACGGCGCGTACTATCGTCCGACCCTGATCACCGGCGCCGCGCAGGACAGCGAGGTCGTGCAGTCGGAGATCTTCGGACCGGTCCTGGTGGCCCTGCCCTTCGACAGCGACGACGAGGGCATCCGGCTCGCCAACGACACCCCGTACGGCCTCGCCGCCTCCGCCTGGAGCCGCGACGTCTACCGGGCGAACCGCGCCACGCGGGAGCTCCGGGCGGGTTGCGTCTGGGTCAACGACCACATCCCGATCATCAGCGAGATGCCGCACGGCGGCACCAAGGCATCGGGATACGGAAAGGACATGTCGGTGTACTCCTTCGAGGAGTACACGCAGGTCAAGCACGTGATGTTCGACAACACCGCGGTCGCCGCGAAGGACTGGCACCGCACCATCTTCGGGGACCGATAGCACCTCGCCGCCCGACCAGCGGCTCACACCCTCCCGAAAGGGCACAGCGCATGGAGCAGTACGAGCCCGAAAGCCTCTCCGCCGCACAGCTGGCGGCGATGCAGCGCAGTCTGACGAGCGGCCGGGGCGCCCTCACTCGTCGTTCGATGCTGCGCGCAGGCGGCGTCGGCGCGCTCACGGTCGGCGGTCTCGCCGGCCTGAGCGCCTGTGGCATCCCGCCGGCCAAGCGGGAGGGACAGGGTCCCGCCTCCACCGATCTCTCGGCCAAGGAGAAGAGCCTCGCCTTCTCCAACTGGACCGAGTACATGGACATCAGTGAGGACGAGAAGTCCCGTCCCACGCTGGAGGCGTTCACGAAACGCACCGGGATCAAGGTCAAGTACACCGAGGACATCAACGACAACGTCGAGTTCTTCGGCAAGATCAAGCCGCAGCTCGCGGCCGGTCAGGACACCGGCCGCGACCTGATCTGCGTCACCGACTGGCTGGCCGCCCGGATGATCCGGCTCGGCTGGGCGCAGAAGCTCGACCCGGCGAACCTGCCCAACGCGTACGCGAACCTCTCCACGCAGTTCCGGCGCCCCGACTGGGACCCGGGCCGCGCCTACTCGTACCCGTGGACGGGCATCTCCACGGTCATCGCGTACAACTCCAAGGCGACCGGCGGCAAGAAGGTCGACTCGGTCACCCAGCTCCTGGACGACCCCTCCCTCAAGGGTCGGGTCGGCTTCCTCACCGAGATGCGCGACTCCGTCGGCATGACCCTGCTCGACATGGGCAAGGACCCGGGGAAGTTCACCGACGCCGAGTACGACGAGGCGATAGGCCGGCTCCAGAAGGGCGTCGACAAGAAGCAGATCCGCCGCTTCACCGGCAACGACTACACCTCGGACCTGGACAAGGGCGACCTGGCGGCCTGCCTCGCCTGGGCCGGTGACGTCATCCAGCTCCAGGCGGACAACCCGGACATCAAGTTCGCCATCCCGTCCGCCGGATACATCACCTCCAGCGACAACCTGATGGTCCCCGCCCAGGCCAAGCACAAGGCCAACGCCGAGAGGCTCATCGACTACTACTACGAGCTGCCCGTCGCCGCGCAGCTCGCCGCGTACATCAACTACGTCTGCCCCGTCGACGGGGTGAAGGACGAGCTCGCCAAGATCGACCCCGAGCTCGCGAACAACACGCTGATCCTCCCGGACAAGGCCATGGCCATGAAGTCGCGCGCCTTCCGCTCGCTCACCAGCGCGGAGGAGACGGCGTACGAGGAGAAGTTCGCCAAGCTCATCGGCGCCTGAGTCCGACCTCGTCCACCTCTCTCACTCCCTGGGACAGCAACCCATGACTGACAAGACTGCTCACACCGGAAAGAACACTGGCGGCGGCGACGTCCGTCTCACCGGGATCAGCAAGACCTACGGCTCCTTCACCGCCGTCCACCCGCTCGACCTGACCGTCCCGCAGGGCTCCTTCTTCGCCCTCCTCGGCGCCTCCGGCTGCGGCAAGACCACCACGCTGCGCATGATCGCCGGCCTGGAGGACCCGACCACCGGCACGATCTCCCTCGGCGACAAGGACGTCACGGACCTCCCGCCGTACAAGCGGCCGGTCAACACCGTCTTCCAGTCCTACGCGCTCTTCCCGCACATGGACATCACCGAGAACATCGCCTTCGGTCTGCGCCGCCGCGGCATCAAGTCGGTGAAGAAGCAGGTCGACGACATGCTGGAGCTCGTCCAGCTCGGCGACAAGGCCCACCACAAGCCGCACCAGCTCTCCGGTGGCCAGCAGCAGCGCGTCGCCGTGGCCCGCGCGCTCATCAACCACCCGCAGGTCCTCCTCCTCGACGAGCCGCTCGGCGCGCTCGACCTCAAGCTGCGCCGCCAGATGCAGCTGGAGCTCAAGCGGATCCAGACCGAGGTCGGCATCACCTTCGTGCACGTCACCCACGACCAGGAGGAGGCCATGACCATGGCCGACCAGGTCGCGGTGATGAACGGCGGCCGTGTCGAGCAGCTCGGCGCCCCCGCCGACCTGTACGAGAACCCGGAGACCACCTTCGTCGCCAACTTCCTCGGCACCTCGAACCTCATCGAGGCCGAGGTCCTGGAGACCGGCTCCACCGGCGGCGACGTGCTCGTCACGGCCGGCGGCGGCAAGCTCCGGGTCCCCGCCGAGCGCTGTACCTCCGCCGTCCGCCAGGGCGGCAAGGTGCTCGTCGGCGTCCGCCCGGAGAAGATCTCGCTCGCGCACGCCGACGACGCGGGCTCGATCGCCGACGGCCGCAACCGGGTCACCGGCCGGATCGTCGACTCCTCCTTCATCGGCGTCTCCACGCAGTACGTGGTGAACAGCCCGGCGGGCGCGGAGCTCCAGGTGTACGAGCAGAACATCGAAAGGGACGCGCGACTCCGCCCCGGAGCCGAGGTCGTCCTGCACTGGAACCCCGCGCACACCTTCGGGCACGACGCGGCGCAGGACATCGACGCGGGCGTGGAGACGGTGGAGGACTCCCTGTGAGCGACGCACGCGAGGCCACCGGCCCGCAGCTGACGACGATGGCCGCACCTCTGCGCCCCGCGGGCGGAGAAGCGAACGAAGGAGGTGCAGCATGAGTACTGCCACCGTGACGAAGGAGGAGGCGCCGCAGCCGGTCGACGAACCGGTGCTGCGCAAGCCCTCCACCCGTAAGCGGCTCGTCCCGTACTGGCTGCTGCTGCCCGGCATCATCTGGCTGCTCGTCTTCTTCGCGCTGCCGCTGGTCTACCAGGCGTCGACCTCGATCCAGACCGGCTCCCTGGAGAAGGGCTTCCAGGTCACCTGGCACTTCCAGACGTACTGGGACGCCTTCACCGAGTACTGGCCGCAGTTCGTCCGCTCCCTGCTGTACGCCGGGACCGCGACCCTGCTGTGTCTGCTGCTCGGCTACCCGCTGGCGTATCTGATCGCCTTCAAGGCCGGCCGCTGGCGCAATCTGCTCCTGGTCCTGGTCATCGCCCCGTTCTTCACCAGCTTCCTCATCCGGACGCTCGCGTGGAAGACGATCCTGGCGGACGACAGCCTCGTCGTCGACGTACTGAACGCGCTGCACGTCCTCGACGTGACCAGCTGGCTCGGCTGGACCGAGGGCGAGCGGGTGCTCGCCACGCCGATGGCCGTGGTCTGCGGTCTGACGTACAACTTCCTGCCGTTCATGATCCTGCCGCTCTACACCTCCCTGGAGCGGATCGACGGCCGGCTGCACGAGGCCGCGAAGGACCTGTACGCCTCCCCGGCGACGACCTTCCGCAAGGTGACGTTCCCGCTGTCGATGCCCGGCGTCGTCTCCGGCACCCTGCTCACCTTCATCCCGGCGAGTGGTGACTACGTCAACGCCGAACTCCTCGGCTCGACCGACACCAAGATGGTCGGCAACGTCATCCAGTCGCAGTTCCTGCGGGTCCTCGACTATCCGACGGCGGCCGCGCTCTCCTTCATCCTCATGGCGATCGTGCTGGTCATGGTCACCGTCTACATCCGCAAGGCCGGAACGGAGGACCTGGTCTGATGCGTTGGATCCGTCGGAACCTCGTCGTCATCGCGGGCCTGCTCACGCTCGCGTACATGATCCTGCCGAACATCGTCGTGATGGTGTTCTCGTTCAACAAGCCGAACGGGCGCTTCAACTACTCCTGGCAGCGCTTCTCCCTGGACGCCTGGAAGGACCCCTGCGGCGTCGCCGACATGTGCGAGTCGCTCTCCCTCTCGCTCCAGCTCGCCGCCTGGGCCACCGTCGGTGCCCTGATCCTCGGCACGATGATCGCCTTCGCGCTCGTCCGCTACCGCTTCCGGGCGCGCGGCTCGATCAACTCGCTCATCTTCCTGCCGATGGCGATGCCCGAGGTCGTCATGGCCGCCTCGCTGCTCACGCTCTTCCTCAACATGGGGATCGAGCGGGGCTTCTGGACGGTCCTGATCGCCCACATCATGTTCTGTCTGTCGTTCGTCGTGACGGCGGTCAAGGCCCGGGTCATGTCCATGGACCCGCGCCTGGAGGAGGCCGCGCGCGACCTCTACGCGGGCCCCGTGCAGACCTTCCTGCGCGTGACCCTGCCGATCGCCGCGCCCGGCATCGCGGCCGGCGCGCTGCTCGCCTTCGCGCTCTCGTTCGACGACTTCATCATCACCAACTTCAACGCGGGCTCCACGGTCACCTTCCCCATGTTCGTCTGGGGCTCGGCGCAGCGTGGAACCCCCGTTCAGATCAACGTCATCGGCTCCGCGATGTTCGTCCTCGCGGTACTGATGGTGGCAGCCGGGCAAATCATCACGAACCGGCGCAAGAAAACAGCAACAGCCTGAGCAATAGGCAGCTCAGGCACCGAAGGAGTTGGAAACCATGGCCCCAGTTGCCATGCGTCTCGCTGCACAATCTCTCTCCGACGCCCAGCCCGTCCCCTTCTGGCTGGAAGATCCCGGCAAGCCCGGAGCCCTGCCCGCCCTCACCGGCACCGAGAAGTGCGATCTCCTCGTCGTCGGCGGCGGCTACAGCGGACTGTGGACCGCGCTCCTCGCCAAGGAGCGCGAACCCTCCAGGGATGTCGTACTGATCGAAGGGCGCGAGGTGGGCTGGGCCGCCTCGGGCCGCAACGGAGGCTTCTGCGCGGCCTCCCTCACACACGGCTTCGGCAACGGTCTCGCCCGCTGGCCGGGCGAGCTGCCGAAGCTGGAGGAGCTCGGCGAGCGGAACCTCGACGGGATCGAGGAGGCGGTCGCCCGCTACGCGCTGGACTGCGACTTCGAGCGCACCGGCGAGATCGACGTGGCCACCGAGCCGTACCAGGTCGAGGAACTGGCCGAGGTGTACGCGGAGATCGGCCGCCTCGGTCTCGCGGACGGCCTCGAACTCCTCGACCGGGACGCCGTCCGGGCCGAGGTCGACTCGCCGACCTTCCTCGGCGGCCTGTGGGACCGCCGCGGTGTCGCCATGCTCAACCCGGCCAAGCTGGCCTGGGGCCTGAAGCGGGCCTGCCTCGACCTGGGCGTCCGGATCTTCGAGAACACCCCGGGCCTCGAACTGGTCTCCGTCGGCGCCGGCATGGGCGTGCGCACCCCGTACGGCCGGGTCGTGGCCCGCCGGGTCGCGCTCGGCACGAACGTCTTCCCGTCGCTGGTCAAGCGGGTCCGGCCGTACACCGTCCCGGTGTACGACTACGCCCTCATGACCGAGCCGCTCAGCCCCGAGCAGCTCGCCTCCGTCGGCTGGAAGAACCGGCAGGGCCTCGGCGACTCCGCCAACCAGTTCCACTACTTCCGGATCACGGCCGACAACCGGATCCTGTGGGGCGGCTACGACGCGATCTACCCCTTCGGCGGGAAGCTCGACGCCGCGATGGACCACCGCCCGGAGACGTACCTCAAGCTCGCCGAGCACTTCTTCCGCTGCTTCCCGCAGCTGGAGGGCCTGCGCTTCAGCCACGCCTGGGGCGGCGCGATCGACACCTGCTCGCGCTTCTCGGCCTTCTTCGGTACGGCGTACCAGGGCAAGGTCGCGTACGCCGCCGGGTTCACCGGCCTCGGCGTCGGCGCCACCCGCTTCGGCGGGGACGTCATGCTCGACCTGCTCGCGGGGGAGCGCACCGAGCGCACGGACCTGGCCATGGTCCGCTCGAAGCCGCTGCCGTTCCCGCCGGAGCCGGTCGCCTGGGCCGGCATCGGCATCACCAAGTGGTCGATGGCCCGCGCCGACGAGAACGGCGGCCGGCGGAACCTGTGGCTGAAGACGATGGACAAGCTGGGCCTGGGCTTCGACAGCTAGGGCGCGTTTCGAAAGTAGCGTCGTCTGCCCGAAGGGCAGGCCGGGCGGCGTCTGGTGCGTGCGATCGCAAGGCGGAGGGTCGTCCCGATACTGGTGTATCGGGATGATCCCGACAACGCGGCGAGCGTGCGTGCCAGGCGTCGCCCGGCGGACGGGACTTTCGAAACAAGCCCTACTAGGCCTGTCCGGCGGATCATGGCCGGGGTCGCGGCGCCCGGCACGGCGCCTAGTCGGCGGGGTCACGGTGTCTTCCGTGGCCCCGCCGTGCTGTTCCCGCCCGTCGCGGCCGGCTCGCCCTCGCCCTCGCCCTCCGTGTCGACGTGCGGCAGGATCCTGTCCAGCCGCGGGGTCCACCAGGCCCACTTCCCGAGCAGGGTCATCACCGCGGGCACGAGCAGCAGCCGCGCGACGGTCGCGTCGATGAGCACGCTCGCGGCAAGACCGAGCCCCATCATCTTCACCACGATGCTGTCGTTGAGGACGAACGCCGCGAAGACGCTCACCATGATGAGCGCCGCGCAGGTGATGACCCGCGCGGTGATCTCCAGGGCGGTGCGGCACGCTCGCCTTCGCGTCGCCGGTGCGCAGCCACGCCTCGTGGACCCGGGACAGCAGGAAGATCTCGTAGTCCATGCTCAGGCCGAAGACGATCGCGAGCGTCATCATCGGCAGGTAGCTCTCGATGGGCACCTCGCCGGAGACGCCGAGCGCCGGGCCGCCCCAGCCCCACTGGAAGACGGCCACGACGACGCCGTACGAGGCGGCGATGAGACTGCCGAAGCCGATGATCAGGACGACGATCGCGACGCCGAACCCGATCGCCTCGCTGCTCCGGTCGTCCGCCTCGGGCCGGGCCAGTTCGCCCAGCGCTCCGCCGTACTCGACCTGACCCCGGCGGTACGCAGGGGTTTCACGGCGCTGCCCACCCGGTCAGGTAGTCGTCGCCGAGGGTGCCGGGCTGGACGTCGAAGTGGACGGTGATGTAGCCGGTCTTCCCGTCGGTGGACAGCGGCCCGACGTTCGGGGTGCCCGGGGGGCGGGGAGGGCGGCGGGGTGCCGGACGCGGGCTGCGGGCTCGTGGCGTTCAGGACGTGCGGGAGCTTCTTCAGTGAGGCCACGGCGGAGGAGACCTGGTCGCCGACGTCCGTGAGCGGTTCGGCGCCGTCGTACAGCCCGATGTGACCCGGCTCACGGTGAATTCGTGGTCCGAACCCGCGTAATGATCGGCGCGGACCCCGCTCTCTGCGGGTGGACAAGGCGTCCACGCAGAGAAGGGAGGCCGTAGGCCATGACTGGTACGGGGGCGGCCAAGACCGCGGTGGAGTGGCTGGCGTCGGTGGCACCGGATCCTGATGCCTGCCGGTGGGAGTGGGAGCGCAACCCGCACGGGGTCGCGCTGCTGCCCGCCGGAAGGCGTTGGGACGTCCTGATCCTGCCGGGGGAGCTGGGCTATCCGACCCTCGACGTGCTGAGCCGACTGGTGGACCGGCCGGGGCCGGTCCTCGCCGATTTCGGCGACGCCCGGATCGGCTTCTTCGTCCCGCCGGGCACCGCCGCCCGCTGGCTCGGCACCGGGGTGCGCAGCGCCGGCGCCGGTACGTGGATCGTGATCCCGTACCCCGGGAGGGCGACCGGCGGGGTGCGCTGGCTGGTCGCGCCGGACGGGTTGGGCACCCTCAACGACACCTCGCTCCTGGAGCTGGCGATGCACGAGGCGGCGGGCCGACTAGCCGGGGGTGAAGGGGGGTTCGGCAGAGCCTGACCGCATACGAGGAACGAACAGAGGCCTTGACCACTTGATTGGTCTGGACCATGCTGTGGCGCGCTCCCACCTCGATTCCCCCACTCCCGGAGGCAGTTGTGGACCGCACCAGACCCCTCACCCTGCTGTTGGCGGGCGCCCTCGCCGCCGGTGGACTCCTGGCACTCGCACCCGTGAGCGCCCAGGCCGCCGACGCCGAGCTCGCCCGCAACGGCGGCTTCGAGGCCGGCCTCGACGGCTGGACCTGCACGGCGGGCAGCGGCGCCGTCGTCCCGTCGCCCGTGCGCAGCGGGACGAAGGCGCTCCAGGCCACCCCGGCGGGCAGCGACAACGCCAAGTGCTCCCAGACCGTCACCGTGAAGCCCAACTCCGCGTACGAGCTGAGCGGCTGGGTCCGCGGCAGCTACGTCTACCTCGGCGCCTCCGGCACCGGCACCACCGACGTCTCCACCTGGACGGGCTCCGCCCCCGACTGGCAGCGCCTCTCGACCCGGTTCACGACGGGCGCCTCGACCACCTCGGTGACGATCTACACCCACGGCTGGTACGGCACCCCCGCCTACCAGGCCGACGACCTCTCCCTCTTCGGCCCCGGCGGCGACCCGGTCCAGCTCCCGGCTGCCCCCACCGGCCTCGCCGCGGGCTCCCCGACCTCCACCACCGTGCCGCTGACCTGGACCGCGGTCCCGGGAGCCACCTCGTACAAGGTCTACAAGGGCGGTGCGCCCGTCGCGACCGTGACCGGCACCTCGTACACCGTCACCGGCCTCGCCCCCGCCACCTCCCACACCTTCCAGGTCACCGCCGTGAACAGCGCGGGCGAGTCCCCGAAGTCGGCCGCCGTCACCGCCACGACGACCAGCGGCGGCGGGGGCGGCACCCCCGGCCTGCCCGCGCACGCCCTCGTCGGCTACCTCCACGCGAGCTTCGCCAACGGCTCCGGCTACACCCGCATGGCCGACGTCCCCGACTCCTGGGACGTCATCAACCTCGCCTTCGGCGAACCGACCTCGGTGACCTCGGGCGACATCCGCTTCTCCCTCTGCCCCGCCGCGGAATGCCCGAACGTCGAATCCGCCGCCGACTTCAAGGCGGCGATCAAGGCCAAGCAGGCCGCGGGCAAGAAGGTCCTGATCTCCATCGGCGGCCAGAACGGCCAGGTCCAGCTCTCCACCACCGCCGCCCGCGACACCTTCGTCTCCTCCGTCTCGAAGATCATCGACGAGTACGGCCTCGACGGCCTCGACATCGACTTCGAGGGCCACTCCCTCTCGCTCCAGACCGGCGACACCGACTTCCGGAACCCGACGAGCCCGGTCATCGTCAACCTCATCCAGGCGGTCAGGACCCTCAAGGCCAAGTACGGCTCCGGCTTCGTCCTCACGATGGCCCCGGAGACCTTCTTCGTCCAACTCGGCTACCAGTACTACGGCTCCGGCCCCTGGGGCGGCCAGGACCCGCGCGCCGGCGCCTACCTCCCGGTCATCCACGCCCTGCGCGACGACCTCACCCTGCTCCACGTCCAGGACTACAACTCGGGCTCCATCATGGGCCTGGACAACCAGTACCACTCGATGGGCGGCGCCGACTTCCACATCGCCATGACCGACATGCTCCTCACCGGCTTCCCCGTCGCCGGCAACACGGACCGCTTCTTCCCGGCCCTCCGCGCCGACCAGGTCGCGATCGGCCTCCCGGCCTCCACCCAGGCGGGCAACGGCCACACGGCCCCGGGCGAGGTGAACAAGGCCCTCGACTGCCTGACGAGGAAGACCGACTGCGGCACCTACCAGACCCACGGCACCTGGCCCGCGCTGCGCGGCCTGATGACGTGGTCGATCAACTGGGACCGCTACAACCAGTGGGCGTTCTCGAAGAACTTCGATTCGTACACGTGGAGCTGACCGCCAGGACCAGCACCCCCAGGCAGAGGCTGGCCAGCACGTCCAGGGGCCAGTGGTAGCCGCGCAGGACAAGACCGGTCCCCGTCACCGCCGTCAGCACGGCGGCGACGGGGACCAGCCGCTTCGAGACGAGGAAGGCCGCGCCGAAGTAGGCGACCATGGCGGTCGCCGTGTGGCCGGAGGGGTAGTAGCCGGCGGCCCAGGGCTCCAGGGGGCCGGGCCGGGCCGTCCACTCCTTCAGCGGAATCACCAGGAGCGGTACGAGGGCCATGGCCAGCCCCGCGTACAGTGCGGCGGTCCGGCGGCCGCGCCACACCGCGTACGCCATCGCGCAGGCGAGGACCGGCAGGGCGACCGTCATGTCGCCGAGGCCGGAGGCGAGTTCGCTCAGGGAGCGGGGGACCGTGTCCACCAGGGAGCGGGACACCCGCTCGTCGAGCCTGGCCAGGGGGCCGTGGACGAGCACCTGCCAGGTCACGACGGCGAGGGCGACGAGCGCCGAGAAGAGAGCCGGCCGCCCTGGAACAGGGGGGGTGGTTCCAGGGCGGCCGAGGGGATCGGGCTGCCGCGCGCCCCGGGGGGTGTGGGGCGGGCGGCCATCCGATCGGTGAGGAGTCCCGGAGCACGAGGCTCCAGCGGTGTGCGCCGAGGCGCGGTGCGGGCGGTGCTGGGGATGTTCCGCCCGGGGTGTTTCTCTCATCTGCAGAAACCGTACGCCAGAGAAGAGGGGGCCGACAGCGGGAAGGGCATCCCGCCATCGGCCCCCCACAGAGTCTTCACACCATGGCCCTCACGGGGTGGGGTCAGATCTGCGCGAACGCGTTCTCGATGACGTCGAGGCCCTCGTTCAGAAGGTTCTCGTCGATGACCAGCGGCGGCAGGAAGCGCAGCACGTTGCCGTAGGTGCCGCAGGTCAGGACCAGCACGCCCTCGGCGTGGCAGGCCTTCGCCAGGGCGCCGGCGGCCTCCGGGTTCGGCTCCTTGGTCGCGCGGTCCTTGACGAGCTCGATGGCGATCATGGCGCCGCGGCCGCGGATGTCGCCGATGGCGTCGAACTTCTCGGCCATCACCGCCAGGCGCGCCTTCATGACCTCCTCGATGCGCTTGGCCTTGCCGTTGAGGTCGAGCTCCTTCATCGTCTCGATGGAGCCGAGCGCACCGGCGCACGCCACCGGGTTGCCGCCATAGGTGCCGCCCAGACCGCCGCCGTGGACGGAGTCCATGATCTCGGCGCGACCGGTGACGGCGGCCAGCGGCAGACCGCCCGCGATGCCCTTGGCGGTGGTGATGAGGTCCGGGACGATGCCCTCGTCCTCACACGCGAACCACTGACCCGTACGGCAGAAGCCGGACTGGATCTCGTCGGCGACGAAGACGATGCCGTTGTCGTTGGCGAACTTCACGATCGCCGGCAGGAAGCCCTTGGCCGGCTCGATGAAGCCGCCCTCGCCGAGGACCGGCTCGATGATGATCGCGGCGACGTTGTCGGCGCCGATCTGCTTGCTGATCTGGTCGATCGCCTGGGCGGCGGCCTCGGGGCCGCAGTTCTCGGCACCGGTGGGCCAGCGGTAGCCGTAGGCCACCGGCACGCGGTAGACCTCGGGGGCGAACGGACCGAAGCCCTGCTTGTACGGCATGTTCTTCGACGTCAGCGCCATCGTGAGGTTCGTACGGCCGTGGTAGCCGTGGTCGAAGACGACGACGGCCTGGCGCTTGGTGTACGAACGGGCGATCTTGACGGCGTTCTCGACGGCCTCGGCACCGGAGTTGAACAGCGCCGACTTCTTCGCGTGGTCGCCCGGGGTCAGCTCGGCCAGCGCCTCGCAGACCTCCACGTAACCCTCGTACGGCGTCACCATGAAGCAGGTGTGCGTGAAGTCCTGGAGCTGCGCGGAGGCGCGGCGCACGACGGCCTCGGCGGAGGCGCCGACGGAGGTCACGGCGATGCCGGAGCCGAAGTCGATCAGGCGGTTGCCGTCGACGTCCTCGATGATGCCGCCGCCGGCCCGCTTCGTGAAGACGGGCAGCGTCGAGCCGACGCCACCGGCGACCGTGTCGAGACGGCGGGCCTGAAGCTCCAGCGACTTCGGACCGGGGATGGCGGTGACGACGCGCCGCTCCTGCGGGACAGCGTTCATGCGGGGCTCCTGGGGGTGTTCTGGACGCACTTGCGGGTTTCCTCCGCAGGCTAGGCGCGGGGGAGGGGACACGGCATGCGCCGATCGGGAGTGATGGCGGGTGCGCCGTTGTCCGGGATGGACATGGCGGCTCCGCTTCCACCCCCAAGGGTGACGGTTTCCGCCACTCGGCGGCGATCGGCCGTACGGGTGGGCGAAACCCCTCCGGGCCGCGTGCGGCCCACTAGATTGACGGGGGCACAGAGGCGGCGACCTGGCTGGTCAGGGGGCAGGGGTACATGGAGACCGACGGCACGTACGAGTCACACGACACCAGGGGGGACGCGGTACCCCGCCCGGCGGGCCCACCCCCGGCTTCCGCACCTGGCGTTCCCCCGGCACCGGCCGCTCACACGGCGCCCGTCGTCCCGCCGCCGCCCGGTCGTGTCCCTTCGGCGCCGCAGGCGCACCCGGCTTCCGTTCCCCCGCCGCCCGGCCAGGCGCCCGGTCGGGTCGCCGTCGCCGAATGGCTGCGCGTCCCCCGGCCCGCCGCGGAGCCCGGGGTGTGGCGCCTCGGGCACCGGCCCCGCCCGGCCGAGGAGCCCGACGAGGTACCCGCCCGCCGGCTCTTCACCGGCGCCGCCATCGCCCTGCTCAGCGGTTGGCTCCTGTGGTCGCTGCTCTGGAACGGCTACCTCGGCCGCTACTGGCTCTGGCCCCTGGTCGTCCTCACCCCGGACTCCTGGCGCACCGATGCCGACACCTGGGGGATGGCCAGCTACACCTACTACGCGATCGTCGGTGCTGGCTTCCTCGTCTTCTTCGCCCGCATCGGCCACGTACCGGACATCTGGCGCCGCTACACCCGTAAGAAGGAAGCGCCCGTCCCCCCGCCCCCGCCCGGAGCCGACCCCGCCGAGTGGCCCGAGCTGCGCGACGCAGGACTGACCGAGGCCGCGGCGCGGCTCGCCGAGGCCACCCGGCAAGGGACGCTCGGGGACGTCGACTACGCCAGGATCCGCCGCGCCTGGCAGGGCGTACGGACCCGCCCCGAGCGCCTGCCCGCCTTCACCGAGGCCGTACGCACCCAAGGCGCCGCCGCCTGCGGCCATCCCTCCGGGAAGCGCGACCTGCCCGTCCGTTCCGCCACCCACGACCTCGCCACCGGACAGGTCCTCATCGGCACCACCGCCGACCACCCCCGCAACCCTTACGCGCGGCGCACCACCGGCGTCGCCCTGGAGCCCTCGCTGCTCGGGACCTCGCTGCTCGCCGTCGGGCCCGCCGGGTCCGGTAAGACCGCGCGGCTGGTCAGGCCCGTAGTCGAGTCCCTCTGCCTCCAGGCCCTCGCCAACCGCGCCGCCGTCGTCGCCGTCACCTCCCAGGGCGCCTCGCTCGGCGCCGACGAGGCCTTCGACGTCGTCGTCTCCGTCGGCCGCCCCGAATCCACTCACGACCTCGACCTGTACGGCGGCAGCGACGACCCCGACGAGGCCGCCCGGATCCTCGCCGAGGCACTCGTCGGCGACCTCGTGGCCGACAGTCGCAGGGCAGCCACCGCGCTCGCGCAGCTCATCGGCCCCTTCCGCGCCGCGTACGGGCGCTTCCCCGCCGTGCCGGAACTGCGCGAACTCCTCTCCGGCACCTCCGCGGTCCTCGACGCCCTCCTTGCCGCAGTCGCCGCCGACCCCGGCCAGCTGCGCGAGCTCGACGCCCGGCGGCGGCAGGCCGAGCGCGGCGACGACCCCGGCGTCCTGCTGGCCGAGCGGATCGCCTTCCTCGACCGGCCGGCCTTCGCCACGTTCTTCGCCACGGGCCCGGCCGAGCGGCCGCAGTTCTCCCTCACGGCCCTCGAGCACCCCCTCCGGGTCCGCGTCGACCTCCCCCAACGCGGCCACGCCGAGGCCTCCCGGATCGTCTCCCGGTTGCTCCTCTCCCAGTTCACGGAAGCCGCCCTCGGCCGCCGCGACCGCTCCCTCTTCGCCTGTCTGGTCCTCGACGACGCCACGTACACCGTCACCGGCGAGGCCCTCCGCGCCGTCCAGCGGCTCCGCTCCGCGCACGCCGGCGTCGTTCTCGCCCTGCGCAGCCTGGAGGACGTGCCCGAGGCGCTGCGCGGACCGCTGCTCGGCGCGGTCGGCTGCCGGATGGCCTTCGCGGGTCTCGCACCCTGGGACGGCGGACGGTTCGCCGACACCTGGGGCACCGAATGGGTCCAGACGAAGGACGTCACCAACCGGCAGATCATCTCCGACGAGCCCCTCACCAAGGCCCTGCACGCGATGCGAAGGGTGGTGACAGGCAAGGCCGCCACCGCGGAGGCCGTCACCGTGCGGGAGGTCGAGCGGCAGCGGTGGTCCGCGTCCGATCTCGCTCACGCCGTGCCGCCCGGCCACGCCGTCCTCTCCCTCACCCATGTGCGCGGCGCGCACACCCCGCCGCTCCTCGTCGAGCTCCGCGGCTGAGCGGGGCGTCGCGGCCGGGTGGGTTCCGCGGCTGAGCGGGCTCCTTTCGGCCCTGGCACAATCGGGGGCGCCGCTCGGCTGAGCGGCGCCCCCTCGCTCAAAGGTCCGACGGTCCCCAATGCCGCCCACCCTCGCCTCGCTCGTGCAGCACTCCGCCCTCAAGCTGGTCGTCCGCGCCGGTGAGGACCGCCTCGACACCCCCGTCCGCTGGGCCCACGTCAGCGAGCTGGCCGACCCCGTCCCGTACATGGAGGGCGGCGAGCTCCTGCTCACCACCGCGCTCACCCTGGACGCGGAGGACCTGGAGTCGATGCGCCGCTACGTGCGGCGGCTGCTCGGCGCGGGTGTCGTCGGGCTCGGTTTCGCCGTCGGCGTCAACTACGAGGAGATCCCGCGGGCCCTGCTCGACGCCGCGCGCGAGGAGCACCTGCCGCTCCTCGAAGTGCCGCGCAGGACGCCGTTCCTGGCGATCAGCAAGGCGGTCTCCGCGGCCATCTCCGCCGACCAGTACCGGGCCGTCACGGCCGGCTTCGAGGCCCAGCGCGAGCTGACCCGCGCCGCCCTCGCCGAGGGCCCGGAGGCCGTCGTCGCCCGGCTCGCCGCGCACGTCGACGGCTGGGCCGCGCTGTACGACACCTCCGGCACGGTCGTCGCCGTCTCGCCCGAGTGGGCCGCCCGCCGCGCCGCCCGCCTCACCCCCGACGTGGAGCGGCTCCGCGACCGGCCCGCCCCCGCGAGCGCCGTCGTGGGCGGTACGGACGACCGGGTCGAACTCCAGTCCCTCGGGAGCGGACGCCGGGTGCGCGGCGCGCTCGCGGTCGGGACCGGCGCACCGCTGGGCACCGCCGAGCGGTACGCCGTCCACTCGGCGATCGCCCTGCTCACCCTCACGACGGAACGCTCACGCGCCCTCCAGGCCGCGGAACACCGGCTCGGCGCCGCCGTCCTGCGCATGCTGCTCGCGGGGCAGCCGGACCACGCCCGCGCGGTGGCGGGCGATGTGTACGGCGGGCTGCTCGACGCCCCCTTCCGGCTGGTCGTCGCCGAGCCCGCCGGGGGCGATCCGGCTGGCGAACCGCCGCTGCCGGCCCTCGCCGAGGCCCTGGAGACGGCCGCCGCCCGGGCGGGCGAGGCGGTGCTCACGGTCCCGGAGAGCGAGGGGCGGCTCGTCGTCCTCGCGGGGGACGGGGGCGCGGTCGCCGCCGCCTGCCACGGGTACGGCAACCGCGACGCCGACGACGCCGGCGTCGTCGTCGGGCTCTCGGCCCCGGCCGGTCCGGTCGCCGCGGCGACCGCGTACAAGCAGGCGGAGCAGGCCCTCGCGGTGGCCCGGCGGCGGGGCCGCGCGCTCGTCGAGCACGAGGAGCTGGCCGCCGGTTCGGTGCTGCCGCTCCTCGCCGACGACGCCGTCCGCGCCTTCGCCGACGGCATGCTCCGGGCCCTGCGCGAGCACGACGCCACGGGCCGCGGCGACCTGGTCGCCTCCCTGCGCGCCTGGCTCTCCCGGCACGGGCAGTGGGACGCGGCGGCGGCGGACCTGGGCGTCCACCGGCACACCCTGCGCTACCGGATGCGGCGCGTGGAGGAGATCCTGGGCCGCTCGCTGGACGACGCGGACGTACGGATGGAGCTGTGGCTGGCGCTGAAGGCGACGGGCGAGGACACGCCCTGAGGGCTGAGGCCTGAGGGCGGTGGCCCGCAGGGGCCCCCTACTCGCCGAGCGTGTCGCCGTCGCCCTGCTGCTTACGGCTCCGCCGCTGGTGGTCGCGCACCACTTCCCCGCCGAGCAGCGTCGCCCTGGCCACCCCGCGGACCCAGCGCGGGCCTCCGCGCGACGCCCACACGACGCAGACGCACCCTCCGACGGCGAGCACCAGGACGCCGATCAGGACCATCAGGATCATGTTCTTCCCCCATTCACGTGCGTGGTCGGGGCCATCCTGCCACCCCCGTCCGGAAGGCCCCTTACCTCGTCGTAACCGTCCGAATTTCGGGATTCCTGCCCGAATCCGGGCAGTTTTCTTGGTAGTCGCCTCCTGGACTCCTTACTCTCCTGCACATGACAAGACCCGCCGTCGATCCGGCCCCCGAGGCCCGGCAGGCCGCCCCCGAACCCCGCACCACCAAGCCCGCGGCGGTGTCCGCCCGTCGGATCACCGGCGCCGTATGGGCCGCGCTCGGCATCGTCTACGTCGTCTGGGGGTCGACGTACCTCGGCATCCGGATCGTCGTGGAGACGGTGCCGCCCTTCCTCTCCGGCGGCGCCCGCTTCGTCACCGCCGGACTGCTCCTGGCCGGGATCATCGCCTGGCGCCAGGGTCCCGCCGCCCTCAAGGTGACCCGCCGGCAGCTCGCCTCGGCCGTCCTCGTCGGCCTGCTCCTCATCCTCGGCGGCAACGGCCTCGTCGTCCTCGCCGAGACCTCCATCCCGTCGGGCCTCGCCGCGCTCCTCATCGCCGTCGTCCCCGCCTGGGTCGTCGTCCTCAAGGCCGTCTCCGGCGAGCGCCCCACCCTGGGCGGCACCGCCGGAGTGCTCCTCGGCCTCGCCGGCCTCGCCGTCCTGACCCTCCCCGGGCTCAGCGGCGACGTGCGGATCGGCGGCGTCCTCCTCGTCGTCGCCGCGACCCTCTGCTGGTCCGTGGGCTCCTTCTCCTCCTCGCGCCTGCCGATGCCGGCCAACCCCTTCACGGCCAGCGCGTACGAGATGGTCGCCGGCGGCATCGCGGGCCTCACCGTCGGCCTGATCCGCGGCGAGCAGCACGGCTTCGACCTCTCCGAGGTCTCCACCCGCTCCTGGGTCGCCCTCGCCTATCTGGTCGTCTTCGGCTCGCTGATCGCCTTCACCGCGTACGCCTGGCTCCTCCAGGCCGCCCCGATCTCCCTGGTGGCCACCTACGCGTACGTCAATCCCGTCGTCGCCGTCGCCCTGGGCGCCCTCGTCCTCAACGAGGCACTGACCTGGCCCCTCCTCCTCGGCGGCGCGATCGTCGTGGCCGGCGTCTGGCTGATCGTCTCGACGGAACGCCGCAAGTGACCGAACGCGGCAAGTGACCGAACGCGGCAAGTGACCGCTTGCCGCTCGTGACCGAACGGCGCGGGTGAAGGCGGTCCGCCTCCGCTCTTCGGCCGAAGCGGACAGAGCTTTCACCCCACTACTCCATACCGGACAAGCCCGCGCCCGCCGCCCCGGCCCTAACGTGTGAACCAGAGCGATCGCTCGCACCACCGATACGGAAAGGGCCGGGACGCAATGACGACCACCCACGCCTTCTGGCTCGCCGGCCGCGAGGCCACCGGCGAGGCCACCTTCGACGTCACGAACTCCTTCGACGGGCGTCTGGTCGGCAAGGTCAGCGTGCCCACCGAGGCCCAGGTCGAGGAGGCCGTCGCCGCCGCGCACGCCGTCGTCGACGAGTTCGCCGCGACCCCGGCGCACGTCCGCGCCGCCGCCCTCGACCACGTGTCGAAGCGGCTCGCCGAGCGCACCGAGGAGATCGCCCTCCTGATCTCCGCCGAGAACGGCAAGCCCATCAAGTGGGCCCGCGGCGAGGTCGGCCGTGCCGTCTCCGTCTTCCGTTTCGCCGCCGAGGAGGCCCGCCGCTGGAACGCCGGCGAGGCCCAGCGCCTGGACACCGAGGCCGGCGGCGCGGGCCGCCTCGCCCTCACCCGCCGCATCCCCAAGGGCGTCGTCCTCGGCATCGCGCCGTTCAACTTCCCGCTGAACCTCAGTGCCCACAAGGTCGCCCCGGCCATCGCCGTCGGCGCCCCCATCATCCTCAAGCCGGCTCCCTCGACGCCGATCTCCTCCCTGATCCTGGGCGAGATCCTGGCCGAGACCGACCTGCCGGCCGGCTCCTGGTCGATCCTGACCGTGCCGAACGACCGCATGCCGGCCCTCGTCAAGGACGAGCGCCTCCCGGTCATCTCCTTCACCGGCTCGGACAAGGTCGGCTACGCCATCCAGGAGTCGGTGCCGCACAAGCACTGCACCCTGGAGCTCGGCGGCAACGCCGCGGCCGTCGTCCTGCCCGACTGGTCCTCCGAGGCCGACCTGGACTGGGCCGCGAGCCGTATCGCCACCTTCTCCAACTACCAGGGCGGCCAGTCCTGCATCTCCGTGCAGCGCGTGATCGCCGACGCCTCGGTCTACGACCGCCTGGTGCCGAAGATCGTCGCCGCCGTCGAGGCGCAGGTCACCGGTGACCCGTCCGACGCCGCCACCGACGTCGGCCCGCTGGTCGACGAGGCCGCCGCGAAGCGCGTCGAGTCCTGGGTCGACGAGGCCGTCACGGCCGGCGCGAAGCTCCTCGCCGGCGGCAAGCGCGAGGGCGCCACCTACGCCCCGACCGTCCTCACCGACCTCCCCGCCGATGTGACCCTGGCCCGCGCCGAGGTCTTCGGCCCGGTCCTGACGATCACCAGGACCGACGGCGAGGCCGAGGCCTTCGCCGCGGTCAACGACTCCGACTTCGGCCTCCAGGCGGGCGTCTTCACCCACGACCTGCAGACCGCCTTCCGCGCCCACCGCGCCCTTGAGGTCGGCGGTGTGATCGTCGGCGACGTCCCGTCCTACCGCGCCGACCAGATGCCGTACGGCGGCGCCAAGCGCTCCGGCGTCGGCCGCGAGGGCGTCAAGTTCGCGATGGACGACTACACCTACGAGCGCGTCCTGGTCCTGACGGGCCTCGCGCTGTAAGCCGTACGGCCCTGTAGGGCGTACGTCACCAGGCCAGACGGCCCGAGCCCACTGTGCGGGGGCTCGGGCCGTCTTCTGTCATGCGCCGGGAGAGCCGCCGGGAGAGCCGCCGGGAGAGCCGCCGGGAGAGCCGACGGGAGAGCCGACGGGCGAGTCCACGAGACGCACGACCTCGGCGGGCCCCGCCCGGAAGGCCTTGTTCGCCGCCGCGGCGGCGGTCATGTGCGGGGCGACCTCGTGCGCGGCGAGCGCCTCGGCCGAGGCCCAGCGCTCGATCAGGGCGAAGCGGTCGGGATCGTCCGCCACCCGGTGGAGGTCGTACCGCAGGCAGCCGTCCTCCGCCCGTACGAGCGGTGCGAGCGCCTCGAAGGCGGTTACCTGGTCCGCGCCCCTGCCGGGCAGGACAGTGATGTGGACGATGAGCTTGATCGGCTGAGACATCGGCTGAGACATGGGCTGAGACATGGGCTGAGACATGGGCTGAGACATGGCGGGGGCCCTACGGGGCGCCCCTCCCCGGGGGCGAGGCGTTTCCTCCGGAGACGAGCGGCTCCGCGACCCCCGGGACCGCTCCTCTCCTCTTTCCGAACCCGCGGAAATCGGGTACGACGGACAGGAAACCCGAGGAGGTGTCCATGTCCGCACCCACCCAGCGGCCCAAGGTCACCGAGCGCGAGGCCCGGCAGACCGCCGAGGCCGCGCGCGAGCAGGACTGGCACAAGCCGAGCTTCGCCAAGGAACTCTTCCTCGGCCGGTTCCGCCTGGACCTCGTCCACCCCCACCCGCTCCCCGCCGACGAGGACGTCCGGCGCGGGGAGGCCTTCCTCGCGACCCTTCGCACCTTCTGCGAGACCCGGATCGACGGCGCCCGCATCGAGCGCGAGGCCCGCATCCCGGACGAGACGATCACCGGCCTGAAGGAGATCGGCGCGCTCGGGATGAAGATCGACCCGGCGTACGGCGGCCTCGGCCTCACCCAGCTGTACTACAACCGCGCGCTGGCCCTCGTCGGCTCCGCGAGCCCCGCCGTCGGCGCCCTGCTCTCCGCGCACCAGTCGATCGGCGTACCGCAGCCGCTGAAACTCTTCGGCACGCAGGAGCAGAAGGACGCGTTCCTGCCCCGCCTCGCCCGTACGGACCTGTCCGCCTTCCTCCTCACCGAGCCCGACGTCGGCTCCGACCCGGCCCGCCTCGCCACCACCGCCGTCCCCGAGGGCGACGACTACGTCCTCGACGGCGTGAAGCTGTGGACCACCAACGGCGTCGTCGCCGACCTGCTGGTCGTCATGGCCCGCGTCCCCGCCTCCGAGGGCCACCGCGGCGGCATCACCGCCTTCGTCGTCGAGGCCGACTCGCCCGGCATCACCGTCGAGCACCGCAACGCCTTCATGGGGCTGCGCGGCCTGGAGAACGGCGTCACCCGCTTCCACCGCGTCCGCGTCCCGGCCACGCACCGCATCGGCCCGGAGGGCAGCGGTCTCAAGATCGCCCTCACTACCCTCAACACCGGCCGCCTCTCGCTCCCCGCGGCGTGCGCCGGCGCCGGAAAGTGGTGCCTGAAGATCGCCCGCGAGTGGTCGGGAGTCCGTGAGCAGTGGGGCAGGCCCGTCGCCCGGCACGAGGCCGTCGGCACGAAGATCTCCTTCATCGCGGCCACCACCTTCGCCCTGGAGGCCGTCGTCGACCTCGCCTCCCAGCTGGCCGACGAGGACCGCAACGACATCCGCATCGAGGCCGCCCTCGCCAAGCTGTACGGCTCCGAGATGGCCTGGCTGATCGCCGACGAACTGGTCCAGATCCGCGGCGGCCGGGGCTACGAGACCGCCGACTCCCTCGCCGCCCGCGGCGAGCGCGCCGTCCCCGCCGAGCAGATCCTGCGCGACCTGCGGATCAACCGGATCTTCGAGGGCTCGACCGAGATCATGCACCTGCTGATCGCCCGCGAGGCCGTCGACGCCCATCTCTCCGTCGCCGGCGACCTCATCGACCCCGAGAAGTCGCTCGCCGACAAGGCGCGGGCGGGCGCGCGGGCCGGCGGCTTCTACGCCCGCTGGCTGCCCGGACTCGTCGCCGGGCCAGGGCAGCTGCCCGGGGCGTACGGGGAGTTCGGCGACCTCGCGGGCCACCTCCGGTACGTCGAGCGGACCTCCCGCAAGCTCGCCCGCTCGACCTTCTACGCGATGTCCCGCTGGCAGGGCCGCATGGAGCTCAAGCAGGCATTCCTCGGGCGGATCGTCGACATCGGCGCGGAGCTGTTCGCGATGAGCGCCGCCTGCGTACGGGCCGAACTCCTCCGCACCACCGGCGACCACGGCCGGGAGGCGCACGAGCTCGCGGACGCCTTCTGCCGCCAGGCCCGGCTGCGGACCGAGGAGCTCTTCGGCCGCCTCTGGTCCAACACCGACGACCTCGACCGGCGGATCGTCGACGGCGTCCTCGACGGCCGGTACGCCTGGCTGGAGGCAGGCATCGTCGACCCCGGCGACGACGGCCCCTGGATCGCGGACGCGAGCCCCGGCGCGTCCACGGAGGAGAACGTCCACCGGCGGGTCCCGTAGGCGTGCCGCGGGCGAACGTTCCGCCGCCCCCCCCGTGTGCGCCGCGCCGGTGGTGCGGGCACGGGCAGGGCGGCGGAGGCGCCGCCAAGGGCGCCGTCCCGCGTGCCCACCCGTCCCGCACTGCGGGACGATCGCCCACACGGGCGCAGGGCACGGCACCATGGCTCCGTGACCGTCATCGACATCCCCGGCTCCAAGTCCGTCACGGCCCGCGCGCTCTTCCTCGCCGCCGCCGCCGAGGGCACCACCACCCTCCTCAGGCCGCTCGTCTCCGACGACACCGAGGGTTTCGCCGAAGGCCTCGCCGCCCTCGGGTACGCCGTCCGCCGCGAGCCCGACGCCTGGCACATCGAGGGCCGCCCCGCGGGCCCCGGCGCGGACACCGCCGACGTCTACTGCCGCGACGGCGCCACCACCGCCCGCTTCCTGCCCACCCTCGTCGCCGCGGGCCGCGGCACGTACCGCTTCGACGCCTCCGCCCAGATGCGGCGCCGCCCCCTCGCGCCCCTGACGGAGGCCCTGCGCAGGCTCGGCGTCGACCTCCGGCACGGCGAGAAGGAGGGCCACCACCCCCTCACCGTCGCCGCCGACGGGGTCAAGGGCGGCGCGCTCACCCTCGACGCCGGCCAGTCCTCCCAGTACCTGACGGCCCTGCTCATGCTGGGCCCGCTCACCGCCGAGGGCCTCGACATCACCGTCACCGACCTGGTCTCGGAGCCGTACGTCGAGATCACCCTCGCGATGATGCGGGCCTTCGGCGCCGACGTACGCCAGGAGGGCCGTACGTACCGGGTCGCCCCCACCGGCTACCGCGCGAGGACCTACGGCATCGAGCCCGATGCCTCCACCGCCAGCTACTTCTTCGCCGCGGCCGCCCTCGAACCGGGCCGCTCCGTCACCGTCCCCGGCCTCGGCACCGGCGCCCTCCAGGGCGACCTGGCCTTCGTCGACGTCCTGCGCCGCATGGGCGCCGACGTCGAGATCACCGACACCGGCACGACCGTCCGGTCCACCGGCACCCTGCGCGGCCTCACCGTCAACATGCGGGACATCTCCGACACCATGCCGACCCTCGCCGCGATCGCTCCCTTCGCCGAAGGCCCCGTCCGCATCGAGGACGTCGCCAACACCCGGGTCAAGGAGTGCGACCGCCTCGACGCCTGCGCCGAGAACCTGCGCCGCCTCGGCATCACCGTCCACACCGGGCCCGACTGGATCGAGATCCACCCCGGCACGCCCACAGGACCGGTCGAGATCGCCACCCACGGCGACCACCGGATCGTCATGTCCTTCGCGGTCACCGCCCTGCGCACGCCGGGCGTCACCTTCGACGATCCCGGCTGTGTGAAGAAGACCTTCCCGGACTTCCACCGGGTCTTCGACACGTTCGTCCACACCCCGTGAGGCCCGCCCCCGTGATGAGCGCACAGTCTTTGCGGCAAGAATGGGGGGCATGAGCGACCGCCCCTCTCCTCTCGCCGATCCCCACATCGCCTTCGACGTCTCCGAAGGACGCCGGGACATCGTCGTCCTCGGCTCGACCGGGTCCATCGGCACCCAGGCCATCGACCTGGTGCTGCGCAACCCCGACCGCTTCCGGGTCACCGCCCTGGCCGCCTCCGGCGGCCGGGTCGGACTGCTTGCCGAGCAGGCGCACCGGCTGAGGGTCGCCGCGGTCGCGGTCGCCCGCGAGGAGGTGCTGCCCGAGCTGCGCGAGGCGCTGACGGCGCTGTACGGCTCCGAGCCGCTGCCCGAGCTCCTGGCGGGCCCCGACGCCGCCACCCAGCTGGCCGCCTCCCCGTGCCACACCGTGCTCAACGGCATCACCGGTTCCATCGGCCTCGCGCCCACGCTCGCCGCCCTCGAAGCCGGCCGCACCCTCGCCCTCGCCAACAAGGAGTCGCTGATCGTCGGCGGCCCCCTGGTGAAGGCGCTCGCCAAGCCGGGCCAGATCATCCCGGTCGACTCCGAGCACGCGGCCCTCTTCCAGGCGCTCGCCGCCGGCACCCGCGCCGACGTCCGCAAGCTGGTCGTCACCGCATCCGGCGGCCCCTTCCGCGGCCGTACGCGCGCGGAGCTGGCCCACGTCACCCGCGAGGACGCGCTGGCCCACCCGACCTGGGCCATGGGTCCGGTGATCACGGTGAACAGCGCGACCCTGGTGAACAAGGGCCTGGAGGTCATCGAGGCCCACCTGCTGTACGACATCCCCTTCGACCGCATCGAGGTCGTCGTCCACCCCCAGTCGTACGTCCACTCGATGGTCGAGTTCACGGACGGCTCCACGCTCGCCCAGGCGACCCCGCCCGACATGGGCGGTCCCATCGCCATCGGCATCGGCTGGCCCGAGCGCGTCCCGGACGCGGCCCCCGCCTTCGACTGGAGCAAGGCCTCCACCTGGGAGTTCTTCCCGCTCGACACCGAGGCCTTCCCCTCGGTCGGCCTGGCCCGGCACGTGGGCACCCTGGGCGGCACGGCCCCCGCCGTCTTCAACGCCGCGAACGAGGAGTGCGTCGAGGCGTTCCTCGCCGGACGCCTGCCGTTCAACGGCATCATGGACACCGTCACGGCGGTCGTCGAGGAGCACGGTGTTCCCGCTACGGGAACCTCCCTCACCGTCCCGGACGTCCTCGAAGCGGAGACCTGGGCACGGGCCCGGGCCCGAGAGCTCGCAGTGAAGGCAACAGCGGAGGCGCGCGCATGACCGAAGTACTCCTGTACGCCCTGGGCATCGTGCTGTTCGCCCTCGGCCTGCTGGTCTCGATCGCGTGGCACGAGCTGGGCCATCTCTCCACCGCCAAGCTCTTCGGCATCCGTGTGCCGCAGTACATGGTCGGCTTCGGTCCCACGCTCTGGTCGAAGAAGCGGGGCGATACCGAGTACGGCATCAAGGCCATCCCCGCCGGCGGCTACATCCGCATGATCGGCATGTTCCCGCCGGGCGAGGACGGCAAGATCGAGGCCCGCTCCACCTCACCCTGGCGCTCCATGATCGAGGACGCCCGGGAGGCCTCGTACGAGGAGCTCCAGCCCGGCGACGAGACCCGGCTCTTCTACACGCGCAAGCCGTGGAAGCGCGTGATCGTGATGTTCGCCGGACCGTTCATGAACCTGGTCCTGGCCCTCGCGCTGTTCTTCGGCTCGATGATGACGCTGGGCATCGCGGGCCAGACGACCGAGGTCGCCGGCGTCCAGCAGTGCGTCATCAAGCAGAGCGAGAAGCGCGAGAAGTGTGCGACGGGCGACCCCGTCTCCCCGGCGTTCAAGGCCGGCCTGAAGGAGGGCGACAAGATCGTCGCCTTCAACGGCACGCCGGTGAACGACTGGGACACCCTCTCCGACCACATCCGGGAGACCATCGGCCCCGCGACGATCACCGTCGAGCGGGCCGGGCAGCGGGTCGATCTGCAGCCCACGCTGGTCTCCAACAAGGTCCCGAAGAAGGACGAGGACGGCAAGGTCGTCCAGCCCCTGACGTACATCGACGCCGGCTACCTCGGTTTCGCCTCCAAGTCCGAGGTCGCGCCCCTCACCTTCGGCGAGACCACCGAACGCATGACCGACCGCCTGGAGAGCAGCGTCCACTCGGTCATCGCCCTCCCGGGCAAGATCCCCGGCCTCTGGGACGCCACCTTCGGCGACGGGGAGCGCGCCGACGACTCGCCGGTGGGCGTGCTCGGCGCCGCCCGGATCACCGGCGAACTCATGAACATCGAGGCGCCGCCGACGACGATCCTCGTGATGTTCATGGACCTCCTGGTCATGTTCAACGTCTCGTTGTTCCTGTTCAACATGCTTCCGCTGCTGCCGCTCGACGGCGGCCACATCGCGGGCGCCCTCTGGGAGTCCGTGCGCCGCCACGCGGCCCGGATCTTCCGGCGCCCCGACCCGGGCCCGTTCGACGTGGCCAAGCTGATGCCCGCCGCGTACGTCGTGGCCGGCGTCTTCGTCTGCTTCACCCTGCTCGTCCTCGCCGCCGACATCGTCAACCCGGTGAGGATCACGTAACTCCCAGCGGGGCCGGACACCACGATGTCCGGCCCCCCGCGCCCGGGGCGGTAACCTCGGAGACCTGAGCCCGCCGACGCACAACCTTGAGGTTGCACAGAAGATGACCGCGATTTCTCTCGGTATCCCGACCGTCCCCACCCGGCTCGCCGAGCGGCGCAAGAGCCGGCAGATCCAGGTCGGCAGCGTGGCCGTCGGCGGTGACGCCCCCGTCTCCGTGCAGTCGATGACGACGACCCGCACCTCCGACATCGGCGCCACGCTCCAGCAGATCGCCGAGCTGACCGCCTCCGGCTGCCAGATCGTGCGCGTGGCCTGCCCGACGCAGGACGACGCCGACGCGCTCGCCACGATCGCCCGGAAGTCGTCGATCCCGGTCATCGCCGACATCCACTTCCAGCCGAAGTACGTCTTCGCCGCCATCGACGCCGGCTGCGCGGCCGTCCGCGTCAACCCGGGCAACATCAAGCAGTTCGACGACAAGGTCAAGGAGATCGCCAAGGCGGCCGGCGACGCCGGCACCCCGATCCGGATCGGCGTCAACGCCGGCTCGCTCGACGCGCGACTCCTCAAGAAGTACGGCAAGGCCACTCCCGAGGCGCTCGTCGAGTCCGCCCTCTGGGAGGCCGGCCTCTTCGAGGAGCACGGCTTCCGCGACATCAAGATCTCGGTCAAGCACAACGACCCGGTCGTGATGGTCGAGGCCTACCGCCAGCTCGCCGCCCAGTCCGACTACCCGCTGCACCTCGGCGTCACCGAGGCGGGTCCGGCCTTCCAGGGCACCATCAAGTCGGCCGTCGCCTTCGGCGCGCTGCTCGCCCAGGGCATCGGCGACACCATCCGCGTCTCGCTCTCCGCCCCGCCGGTCGAGGAGATCAAGGTCGGCATCCAGATCCTGGAGTCGCTCAACCTCCGCCAGCGCCGCCTGGAGATCGTCTCCTGCCCGTCCTGCGGCCGCGCCCAGGTCGACGTCTACAAGCTCGCGGAGGAGGTCACCGCCGGCCTCGACGGCATGACCGTCCCGCTGCGCGTCGCCGTCATGGGCTGCGTCGTCAACGGCCCCGGCGAGGCCCGCGAGGCCGACCTCGGCGTCGCCTCCGGCAACGGCAAGGGCCAGATCTTCGTCAAGGGCGAGGTCATCAAGACCGTCCCCGAGTCGAAGATCGTCGAGACCCTCATCGAAGAGGCCCTCAAGATCGCCGAGCAGATGGAGAAGGACGGCATCGAAAGCGGCGAGCCGACCGTCGCCGTCGCCGGCTGACCACGGAGATCCCTCATGAACCCCTCCGCCCCACCGGGCGGAGGGGTTTCGTGTCCTGTGGCGGGCCCCGCCACAGGACACGGGGGTAAAGTGCGGAGACCAGCAGATCCGTACCGTGAGGCCCCCTCGTGCTGACACAGACCACCACCCGGGTCCTCGAACCCGCCGACCTCGGCGCCGCTCTGGCCGTCCTGGAGAGCGCCCCCGTCGAAAACGCCTTCGTGACCGCGCGCGTCCAGGTCGCCGGCCTCGATCCCTGGCGGCTCGGCGGCGAGATGTGGGGCTGGTACACCGAGGGCCGGCTGCGCTCGCTCTGCTACTCCGGCGCCAACCTCGTCCCCATCTGCGCCACGCCCGAGGCCGTCCGCGCCTTCGCCGACCGGGCCCGCAGGATCGGCCGCCGCTGCTCCTCGATCGTCGGCCCCGTCGAGCCCACCGCCGAGCTGTGGCGGCTCCTGGAGCCCAGCTGGGGCCCGGCGCGGGACGTCCGCGCCCGCCAGCCGCTGATGATCGCCGAGGAGCCCTCCACGACGGTCGCCCCCGATCCGCTGGTCCGCCGCGTCCGCAAGAACGAGATGGACGCGATCATGCCCGCCTGCGTGGCCATGTTCACCGAGGAGGTCGGCGTCTCCCCGCTCGCCAACGACGGGGGACTGCTCTACCAGGCCCGGGTCGCCGAGCTCGTCGGCGCGGGCCGCTCCTTCGCCCGGATCGAGGACGGCAAGGTCGTCTTCAAGGCGGAGATCGGCGCCGCGACCCGCCTCGCCTGCCAGATCCAGGGCGTCTGGGTCGCCCCCGAGCACCGCGGCAAGGGCCTCTCGGAGACGGGCATGGCCGCCGTCCTCCAGTACGCCCTCGCCGACGTCGCACCCGTGGTCAGCCTGTACGTCAACGACTACAACACCCCCGCGAGGGCCTCGTACCGCCGCGTCGGCTTCCGCGAGACCGGCGCCTTCATGAGCGTGCTGTTCTAGGGGGCTTGTAGGGTGCGCCGCATGGATGACGCAGACGTCGTGATCGGACCGGTCAATCTCGCCGCCCGGGTGGACGAGGCGCTCGCCGTGCAGGCGGTCGCCTTCGGCCTGGACCAGGACGAGGTCGCCGTACGCCGACACATCGTGCTGCGCCACCTCATGAGCCCCGGCGCCCGCGCCTACGGGGCCACGACGCCCGACGGCCTGCTCGTCGGCTTCGTGTACGGCATGCCCAACGACCGTACGCACTGGTGGTCCACCGTCGTCGAGCCGTATCTGCGCGCCACCGGCACCGCCGACTGGCTCGACGGTTCCTTCGTCATCACCGAACTCCACGTCCACCCCGACTTCCAGGGGCGCGGCGTGGGCCGCGGGCTGATCACCACGATCACCGACGAGGCCGCCGAGCCGCGCTCGATCCTCTCCGCCATCGACACCGACTCCCCGGCCCGCGGCCTCTACCGCGCCCTCGGGTACGACGACCTCGCCCGCCAGGTGCACTTCCCGAGCGCCGCCCGCCCGTACGCGGTGATGGGCGCCCCGCTGCCCCTCCTGCGACGTAACTGATTTCTCCGAGGCGGGGCGGCCCGGCTAACCTCGGGCCATCACCCTCCCCGATTCTCGGCTGCGCTCGAACGGGGGGACCCCCATCCGGCAGGAGTACGAGAACCATGGCCAACGCACCGGTCCAGCGCATGTCGAAGTTGATGGCGAAGACGCTGCGCGACGACCCGGCGGACGCCGAGGTCCTCAGCCACAAGCTCCTCGTCCGCGCCGGCTACGTGCGTCGCACCGCCGCCGGCATCTGGAGCTGGCTGCCCCTCGGCAAGAAGGTCCTCTCCAACGTCGAGCGCATCGTCCGCGAGGAGATGGACGCCATCGGCGCGCAGGAGGTCACCCTGCCGGCGCTGCTGCCCCGTGAGCCCTACGAGGCGACCGGCCGCTGGGACGAGTACGGCTCCGAGCTCTTCCGGCTCCAGGACCGCAAGGGCGGCGACTACCTCCTCGGCCCGACGCACGAGGAGATCTTCACGCTCCTGGTGAAGGACCAGTGCTCGTCCTACAAGGACCTGCCGGTCATCCTCTACCAGATCCAGAACAAGTTCCGCGACGAGGCCCGCCCCCGCGCCGGCATCCTGCGCGGCCGCGAGTTCCTCATGAAGGACTCGTACTCCTTCGACACGGAGGACGAGGGCCTCGCCGAGGCCTACGCCCTGCACCGCGAGGCCTACCAGCGGGTCTTCGAGCGCCTCGGCCTCGACTACCGCATCGTGAAGGCCACCGCCGGCGCGATGGGCGGCTCGAAGTCCGAGGAGTTCCTGGCCCCGGCCGAGGCCGGCGAGGACACCTTCGCCGACTGCCCGAACTGCGACTTCGCGGCCAACACCGAGGCGGTCTCCTACGAGCTGCGGCCCGTCGACGGCTCCGCCGTCCCGGCCGCCGAGGAGATCCCCACCCCCGACACCCCGACCATCGAGACGCTCGCCGCCTCGCTCGGCGTGGCGGCCTCCGCGACGCTCAAGAACCTCCTGGTGAAGGTCGACGGCGAGATCGTCGCCGTGGGCGTTCCCGGCGACCGCGAGGTCGACCTGGGCAAGGTCGAGGAGCACTTCGCCCCGGCGACCGTCGAGATGGTCTCCGAGGCCGACTTCGCCGAGCGCGCGGACCTGGTGCGCGGCTACGTCGGTCCGCAGGGCCTGGAGAAGGTGCGGTACATCGCCGACCCGCGCGTCGCGCCGGGCACGGCGTGGATCACCGGCGCCAACAAGGACGGGATGCACGCGAAGAACGTCGTCGTGGGCCGGGACTTCGAGGTCGACGAGTACGTCGACGTCGTCGTCGTGGTGGAGGGCGACCCGTGCCCCAAGTGCGGCACCGGCCTGAAGCTGGACCGCGCCATCGAGATCGGCCACATCTTCCAGCTGGGCCGCAAGTACGCCGATGCCCTCAAGCTCGACGTCCTCGGCCAGAACGGCAAGCCGGTCCGCGTGACCATGGGCTCGTACGGCATCGGCGTCTCGCGCGCCGTGGCCGCGCTCGCCGAGCAGACCGCCGACGACAAGGGCCTGTGCTGGTCCGCCGAGGTCGCCCCGGCCGACGTCCACGTCGTCGCCGCCGGCAAGGCCCTCCAGACCGAGCTGGCCCTCGAGGTCTCCGACAAGCTGGCCGCCGCCGGCCTCCGCGTCCTGGTCGACGACCGCGCGGGTGTCTCCCCGGGCGTCAAGTTCACCGACGCGGAGCTCATCGGCGTCCCGAAGATCCTGGTCGCGGGCCGTCGCTCCGGCGAGGGCGTCGTGGAGCTGAAGGACCGCCGCACGGGCGAGCGCGAGGAGCTCACCGTCGACGAGGCGATCGCCCGTCTGACCGCGTAGGACACCACGGAGCGGGGGGGGGGCAGGGCCTTGAGCGGCCCCGGCCCCCCGCTCCGCGTTTCCGCGGCACCGCTCAGGGCGCTCCGACGGCCGGGCCCGCGTCGGCGAGGGTACGGAGCCGGGCCAGGGGCGACCCCACGACGAAGAGCAGGGCGCCGAGGGTGGCGAGTCCGGCCAGGAACAGCGTCGTCCGCAGTCCGATCGCACCGCCCAGCCAGCCGCCGAGCAGCGCGCCGAGCGCCGCGGTGCCCGTGACGAGGGCAGACGGCGGGGGCCCGGTCGTCCTCACGCCGGGGCGTCGTCCGGGTGCGGTGTCGGTTCGACCGGCGCGCCCGCCAGGTCCTCGACGGCGTCCGCCGCGTGCACACGTCCCGTGAGGTACGCCTCGCCCGTCACCGTGAGCTCGGCAGCGGACCCGGCCTCGGCCTCCGACGCGTGCCCGGCGGCCCCGGCCTCCGTACCGCCGGCCGCCGTCGGCCCGTCCGGCGGGATCACCGGCCCGACCACCGTCATCGGCCCGCCCGCGGCCTTCCGCTCCGGCGCCGCCCGCTCCAGGAACCTCAGCAGTTCCACCGGGATCGGCAGGACCAGAGTCGAGTTCTTCTCCGCCGACACCGCCATCACCGTCTGCAGCAGCCTCAGCTGCAGCGCCGCCGGCTGCGCGGACATCACGCCCGCCGCCTCCGCCAGCTTCTTCGACGCCTGGAGCTCCGCGTCCGCGTTGATCACCCGCGCGCGCCGCTCCCGGTCCGCCTCCGCCTGCCGTGCCATCGAGCGCTTCATCGTCTCCGGCAGCGAGACGTCCTTGATCTCGACCCGGTCGATCGCGACGCCCCAGCCCATCGCCGGGCTGTCGAGCATCAGCTCAAGGCCCTGGTTGAGCTTCTCCCGGTTGGACAGCAGATCGTCCAGGTCGCTCTTGCCGATGATCGACCGCAGCGAGGTCTGCGCCATCTGCGAGACCGCGAACCTGTAGTCCTCCACCCGCACCAGCGCGTCCGCCGCGTCGACCACCTTGAAGTACACGACCGCGTCGACCCGCACCGTGACGTTGTCCCGGGTGATGCCCTCCTGCGCGGGCACCGGCATCGTGACGATCTGCAGGTTGACCTTGTGGAGCCGGTCGACGAGCGGCACGATCATGGTGAATCCGGGCGAACGGATCTCGTCGCGCAGACGGCCGAAGCGGAAGACCACACCGCGTTCGTACTGCTTGACCACCCGCGCCGCCGCGGCCGTGTACACCGCGACCGCCGCACTCGCGCCGGCCACCGCCATCAGCAGCTCTTGGATCATCACGGCCCCCTGGGATCGAGCCGAACCGAACGAAAGCCAAACCGAACTAAAGTCAAACCGTACGAAAAGGGTATTCCCCTACAGCCAGCTCGCGAACTCCAGAAGCAGCTCGGCGTCCTGCCGCCGCCCCGCCGTGAGCGCCCGCGTCCCCGACTCGACCGCGCGGAACAGCGTCCAGCCGCGCAGCCGCTCCCGGTCCATGTCCAGGGAGTCCGCCAGCTTGTTCACCCGCCGCCGGGCCGTCGAGGCGCCCGCCGACGCGCCCACCAGGTCCTCCACCCGGTCGCGGACGAGCCGGGCCAGGTCGTAGGCGCGCTCGCCGACGAGCGGCTCGGGCCCGACCGCGAGCCAGGGGGCGCGGTCACCGCCCAGCACCTTGCCCTGCCGGAAGCAGCCGTGCAGCAGCAGGGCCTCCTCAGGGGCGGCCACCAGCTCCTCGCGGGCGGCGAGCGCCGCCCCGGTCAGCTCGGCGGTCGCCGGATCCGCGCGGTGCGGCTCCATCGCCGCGGCCTGCCGCTCCGTCCGCTCGGCCACCGACTCGAACCCGTGCCCGGCCGGCGGCTCGACCCACAGCTTCCGTACGGTCCCCGCCGCCTCCAGGAGCGCCTTGGCCTCCGGGAGGGAGCGCAGCGACACCTCGGGGTGCAGCCGTTCGAGGACGAGCCCGCCGTCCGGGGTCTCGTCGAGCAGCCGGACGGCGCCCCAGCCGTTCCAGTGCGCCAGCGCGTCCCGCTCCAGGTCGGGGCGGGCGAACGGCGGCGCGATCTTGAGGGCGGCGGGGGAGTCGTCGGAGCGCCGGACGAGGAGGACCAGACTGCTCCGCCCGCCGGGGGCCATCACCCGCTCGGCGTCGAGCGACGCCCGGTCGAGCGCGGTCCGCGCGTGCTCCGGCAGCGGCCCGAGCCACTCGGTCGCCGCGGTGTCCCCGTACGTCTCGCCGAGCGCCCGTACGAGTCGCTGCGGCGGTTCGAAAGCCATGCGTGCGTTGTCCTTCTGACGTTCGGTCGGTCCCCGGCAGGGGAGTGGACTCACGCTCGCTCGGCGAGCCCAGGAAAGGTTACGTCGCTGCCGCGCCAGCGGACGGCGCGTACCGCCGCCTCCCGCAGCGCGGCGGCCGCTTCGCGCCGCAGCGGGCCGTCGGAGGCCCTGACGAGATCGGAGTAGACCCCGGCGACCCGGTCCTCCAGGACGGCCGCGAGCCGCACGGCGCCGGCCGCGTCGGCCACCCGGAAGGGCAGCTGGTAGGCGGCCGCCGCGACGGCCGGCGCGCCGCCGAGGTCCCGCACCGTGCGGCGCAGCGCGTCCCGGCGGGCCCGGTGTGCCTCGTAGGCGGCGGTGGCCTCCGCCCTGCGCTCCGTACCGATCCGGCCGCCGACGACCCCGTACCCGTACACCGCCGCGTGCTCGGCGGCCAGCGCCGCCTGGGCGGCGTCGAGGGCGCTCATGCCGGTGCTCCTTCGGTCAGCAGGTAGGCGTGAACGGCGCCGGCCGCCGCCACGGAGGCGAGCATTCGGGCGTACTCGGGAGGCGCCGTGAGCAGGGTGTCCATGTGCTGGTCGGAGGCCTTGCGCGCGGCCGCCGCGAGTTCCTTGAGGGCCGTACGGGAATCGGCCGGGACCGGCGGGGGGGCGGGAGCCGGAGAGGCGGAGGGGGGTGCCGAGGCCGACGCGGACGGGGCCGCCGCCGCGGGCTTCACCGCCGTACCGCCCTCGCCCAGGGCCTTCGTGTGCGCCGCCACCGAGCGCCGCAGCGGGGTCAGCCGGGGCGCGAGGGCGGGATGCGCGGCGAGCGTGGCGTCGTAACGTTCCAGCAGGCCCCGCGCGACGGTCACGGAGCGGAGCCGCAGCGACGCCTCGGCGCGCGCCACCCGTTCGGCTTCCAGCTCGGCGGCGCTCGGTCGCCGCACCCCCTCTTCGTCGCCGGAGGAGGTGCAGCCCACGAGGGCCGTCGCTCCCGCTGCCGCGCCCGCCCTGAGGAGTGCGCGCCTGCCCGTCGTCGTCACGCTCTCTCCCTCGTCCGCCGTGCGTCGTCGAAGATCGTCGAGATCACCGCAGGCGAGCGTACCCGCGGGCCCCGGGGCGGTGGACGGCAACACCCTCCGGGACCGGATACCCTTTGGTCTGACACGCGACGACACGCGAAGAAACCCACAACAGCACACGCGGCCGAGGAGTCACCCGGATGAGCACCACCCAGAGCGACAGGCTGCGCGGACTCCTTGAGCCGCTGGTCCACGCGAAGGACCTGGATCTGGAAGAGATCGAGGTGTCCCGGGCCGGCCGTCGTGGACTGCTGCGTGTGGTCGTCGATTCGGAAGAGGGCGTGGAGCTGGACGTCTGCGCCGAGCTGAGCCGTGAGATCTCCGAGAAGCTCGACGAGACCGATGTGATGGGCGAGGGCGAGTACGTCCTCGAAGTCAGCTCCCCCGGCGCCGACCGCCCCCTGACCGAGCACCGCCACTACGTGCGGGCCATCGGTCGGCTGGCCAAGCTCCAGCTCGTCGAGGACGGCGAGCTCGTCGCCCGGATCCTCGCCGTGGACGAGGACGGCCTCAACCTCGAAGTGCCGGGCGTGAAGGGGCGCAAGCCCACCGCCCGCCGGGTCGAGTTCGCCGCCGTCGCCAAGGCGCGTGTCGAGATCGAGTTCAACCGCAAGGACAAGAAGGAAGAGGAGGCGTAGCCGTGGACATCGACGTGAAGCTGCTCAAGGGCTTGGCGAATGAGAAGGAGATCTCCTTCGACCTGCTGGTCGAGGCGATCGAGTCGGCCCTCCTCATCGCGTACCACCGCACCCCCGACGCCCGCCGCCACGCGCGCGTGGAGCTGAACCGGCAGACCGGTCACGTGACGGTGTGGGCGAAGGAGGACCCCTCCGAGCTGGAGGAGGGCCAGGAGCCCAAGGACTTCGACGACACCCCGTCGGACTTCGGCCGGATCGCGGCGAGCACCGCCCGCCAGGTGATCCAGCAGCGACTGCGCGACGCGGAGAACGACGTGACGTTCGGCGAGTATGCTCGCCGTGAGGGCGATGTCGTCGCCGGTGTGGTGCAGCAGGGCAAGGACCCGAAGAACGTCCTCGTCCGGCTGGACGACAAGCTGGAGGCCATCCTCCCGGTGCAGGAGCAGGTGCCGGGCGAGGACTACTCGCACGGTCTGCGGCTGCGTACGTACGTCGTCCGGGTGGCTCGCGGTGTCCGCGGTCCGTCCGTCACGCTCTCGCGCACCCACCCCAGCCTGGTGAAGAAGCTCTTCGCCCTGGAGGTGCCCGAGATCGCCGACGGTTCCGTCGAGATCTCGGCCATCGCCCGTGAGGCCGGTCACCGCACCAAGATCGCCGTCCGTTCCACCCGTTCGGGCCTGAACGCCAAGGGCGCCTGCATCGGCCCCATGGGCAGCCGCGTCCGCAACGTGATGGCGGAGCTGCTCGGCGAGAAGATCGACATCGTCGACTGGTCGGACGACCCGGCCGAGATGGTGGCGAACGCGCTTTCCCCGGCGCGGGTCTCCAGGGTCGAGATCGTCGACCTGGCCGCCCGTTCCGCCCGGGTGACGGTGCCGGACTACCAGCTGTCGCTGGCGATCGGCAAGGAGGGCCAGAACGCCCGCCTGGCCGCCCGTCTGACCGGCTGGCGGATCGACATCCGTCCGGACACCGAGCAGGCCGGTCCGCAGGACTGAGACCGTTTTTGGCCAACGAGTGTTCGATTCTTGCCCCAAACGGGTGGGGTCGGTACGGGGAGGTAGACTTAATCGTGTCTGGCCGGACGCAAGCCCGCGTATGCCCTGAACGAACCTGTGTGGGATGTCGGGAGCGAGCGGCCAAGAGCGATCTACTGCGGATCGTGGTGAATAAGGACGAGTGTGTTCCGGATCATCGCGGTACGCTGCCCGGCCGGGGTGCGTATCTGCACCCCGCCGTGGTCTGTCTCGACCTGGCGGTCCGCCGCCGAGCGTTCCCGAGGGCCTTCAAGGCCCAGGGCCCGTTCGACACCGCGGAGCTCCGTCACCACGTCGAGCGGTCGGCACCGCAGTGAAGAAGTACGGCACGGATCACCGTGCGGTCAGGTACCTCGCGAGTTGGAAGTAGGTCGAGATTGCGATGAGCACTCGATGAGTACGCGATGAGTACGCCCATGAAGTAGCGACGGTCCGGCGGTAACCGGACCTAAAAGGAGCGAAGTGGCTAAGGTCCGGGTATACGAACTCGCCAAGGAGTTCGGCGTAGAGAGCAAGGTCGTCATGGCCAAGCTCCAAGAACTCGGTGAATTCGTCCGTTCGGCGTCCTCGACTATCGAGGCGCCGGTCGTGCGCAAGTTGACTGACGCTTTGCAGGGGCCCGGCGGCAACGCCGGCAAGACCGCTGCCAAGCCCGGCGCGCCCCGCAAGGCAGCGCCCTCCCCCGCCGCGCCCAAGCCGGCGCCGGCATCCCCCGCGCCGTCCCCGGCGCAGGCTGTACGTCCCTCGGCCCCGAAGCCTGGAGCGCCCGCCCCGGCGGCGCCCAAGCCCGTGGTCGCGGAGAAGCCCGCCGCGGCGCCCACCTCGGGCTCGCGTCCCACCCCGGGTCCGAAGCCCCCGGCCCCGCAGAAGCCTGCGCCGGCCTCCCCGGCTCCGACGACTCCGGAGTTCACCGCGCCTCCGTCGGCTCCGGCCGCCGGTCAGCGTCCCGCCGGCGCGACCCCGGGCCCGCGCCCGGCCGCCCGCCCCGCCCAGCAGGCCCCGCGCCCGCAGGGTCAGGGTCAGGGTGCCCCGCGTCCGCAGGGCCAGGGCGCCCCGCGTCCGGGCGGTGCCCGTCCGGCCGGTCCCCGTCCGGGCAACAACCCCTTCACCTCGGGTGGCTCCACCGGCATGGCGCGGCCGCAGTCGCCGCGTCCCGGTGGCGGCGCCCCGCGTCCGCAGGGCGGCCCCGGCGCCGTCCCGGGCGCTCCGCGTCCGCAGGGTGGCCCCGGTGGCGCCCCGCGTCCGCAGGGTCAGGGCGGCGCGCGTCCCACCCCCGGTGGGATGCCTCGCCCGCAGGCTCCCCGTCCGGGCGGCGCGCCCGGCGGTAACCGTCCGAACCCGGGCATGATGCCGCAGCGTCCCGCTGCCGGCCCGCGCCCCGGTCCCGGCGGACGTGGCCCCGGCGGCCCCGGCGGTCGTCCGGCAGGTCCCGGCGGCGGCGGTGGCGGTCGTCCCGGCTTCACCGGTCGTCCGGCCGGTCCCGGCGGTGGCGGCGGCGGCTTCGCCGGTCGTCCCGGTGGTCCCGGTGGTGGCGGCGGTCGTCCGGGTGGTCCCGGCGGCGGTGGCGGCGGCTTCGGCGGTCGTCCCGGTGGCTTCGGTGGCCGTCCCGGCGGTCCGGGTGGACGTGGTGGCACGCAGGGCGCCTTCGGTCGCCCCGGCGGTCCCGCGCGTCGTGGTCGCAAGTCGAAGCGTCAGAGGCGCCAGGAGTACGAGGCCATGCAGGCCCCGTCCGTGGGCGGCGTGATGCTTCCCCGCGGTGGCGGCGAGGTCATCCGCCTGTCGCGCGGTGCCTCCCTCACCGACTTCGCCGAGAAGATCGGCGCCAACCCGGCGTCGCTCGTCGCGGTGATGATGAACCTCGGCGAGATGGTCACGGCGACGCAGTCGGTCTCCGACGACACGCTGTCGATGCTCGGCGACGAGATGAACTACACCGTTCAGATCGTCAGCCCCGAGGAGGAGGACCGCGAGCTGCTCGAGTCCTTCGACATCGAGTTCGGCGAGGACGAGGGTGGCGAAGAGGCTCTGGTCTCCCGTCCGCCGGTCGTCACCGTCATGGGTCACGTCGACCACGGTAAGACCCGACTTCTCGACGCGATCCGCAAGACGAACGTCGTCGCGGGCGAGGCCGGTGGCATCACCCAGCACATCGGTGCCTACCAGGTGGGTACCGAGGTCAACGGCGAAGAGCGTCGCATCACCTTCATCGACACCCCGGGTCACGAGGCGTTCACCGCCATGCGTGCCCGTGGTGCGAAGTCGACCGACATCGCGATCCTCGTGGTCGCGGCCAACGACGGCGTCATGCCGCAGACGATCGAGGCGCTCAACCACGCCAAGGCCGCCGGCGTCCCGATCGTCGTCGCGGTCAACAAGATCGACGTCGAGGGTGCGGACCCGGTCAAGGTCCGCGGCCAGCTGACCGAGTTCGGTCTGGTGGCCGAGGAGTACGGCGGCGACACGATGTTCGTCGACATCTCCGCCAAGCAGGGTCTGCACATCGACTCCCTGCTGGAGGCCGTCGTCCTCACCGCCGAC
Source organism: Streptomyces sp. NPDC055103 (assembly GCF_053607625.1). NCBI lineage: Bacteria > Bacillati > Actinomycetota > Actinomycetes > Kitasatosporales > Streptomycetaceae > Streptomyces > Streptomyces sp. NPDC055103. Next base: position 27,733 of record NZ_JBSGTX010000029.1, on the reverse strand, counting down.
GCCTCGCTCGACCTCCGGGCCAACCCGGACCAGGACGCGCAGGGTATTGCGATCGAGTCCCACCTCGACCGTGGTCGTGGTGCCGTCTCGACCGTCCTCGTCCAGCGCGGAACGCTGCGCATCGGCGACACCGTGGTGGTCGGCGACGCGTACGGCCGCGTCCGGGCGATGCTCGACGACAAGGGCAACAACGTCGAGGAGGCGACCCCGTCGACTCCCGTCCTGGTGCTCGGTCTCACCAACGTGCCGGGTGCCGGCGACAACCTCCTGGTGGTCGACGAGGACCGTACGGCGCGTCAGATCGCCGAGAAGCGCGCTGCGCGTGAGCGCAACGCCGCCTTCGCCAAGCGCGTCCGCCGGGTGTCCCTCGAGGACCTCGACAAGGTGCTCAAGGCCGGTCTCGTCCAGGAACTCAACCTCATCATCAAGGGCGACGCGTCCGGTGCGGTCGAGGCCCTCGAAGCCTCGCTGCTCCAGCTCGACGTCGGCGAAGAGGTCGACATCCGCGTCCTGCACCGCGGTGTGGGTGCGGTCACGGAGTCGGACATCGACCTGGCCATGGGCTCCGACGCCATCGTCATCGGCTACAACGTCCGCGCTGCGGGCCGCGCGGCGCAGATGGCGGAGCGCGAAGGCGTCGACGTCCGGTACTACTCGGTGATCTACCAGGCCATCGAGGAGATCGAGGCGGCCCTGAAGGGTCTCCTCAAGCCGGAGTACGAAGAGGTCGAGCTCGGTACGGCGGAGATCCGCGAGGTCTTCCGCTCGTCCAAGCTGGGCAACATCGCCGGTGTTCTCATCCGCTCCGGCGAGGTCAAGCGCAACACCAAGGCGCGCCTCGTCCGCGACGGCAAGGTCATCGCCGAGGACCTCACGATCCACGGTCTGCGCCGCTTCAAGGACGACGTTACCGAGATCCGCGAAGGCTTCGAGGGTGGTATCAACCTCGGAAACTTCAACGACATCAAGATCGACGACGTCATCGCGACGTACGAGATGCGCGAGAAGCCCCGCGGCTGATCGCGTTCGATCGCAGCAGTGAGCCGGGGCCGGTCGGTGGAAGATTATTCCGTCGATCGGCCCCGGCCGTTGCGTGTACGGTTCTGGTGTCCCTGCCGAGCGACGGCCCGGCAGGTCACCGAACCCGAACCGGCGGGACATCCGGCACCACATGTACGTGGGGACTCTGTCCTTCGATCTGCTCCTCGGCGACGTTCACTCGCTGAAGGAGAAACGCTCCGTGGTCCGCCCCATCGTCGCCGAGCTCCAGCGCAAGTTCGCTGTGAGCGCGGCCGAGGTCGGCGACCAGGACCTCCATCGCAGGGCCCGGCTGGGCGTCGCGCTGGTGTCCGGGGACCCCGGATTCGTATCGGACGTGCTCGACCGCTGTGAGCGGCTCGTCGCCGCGCGTCCCGAGGTGGAGCTGCTTTCGGTACGCCGCAGGCTCCACACTGATGAAGACTGATTGAGCAAGGCAAAGAAGGAGAAGGACCAGTGGCCGACAACGCGCGGGCGAAGAAGCTGGCAGACCTCATCCGGGAGGTGGTCGCCGAGAAGCTGCAGCGCGGCGTCAAGGACCCCCGCCTGGGTACGCACGTGACCATCACGGACACCCGCGTCACCGGCGACCTGCGGGAGGCCACGGTCTTCTACACGGTCTACGGCGACGACGAGGACCGGGCGAGCGCCGCGGCCGGTCTGGAGAGCGCCAAGGGCGTCCTCCGTTCGGCCGTGGGCCGGGCGGCGGGGACCAAGTTCACCCCCACCCTGACGTTCATCGCCGACGCCCTCCCTGAGAACGCCAAGACGATCGAGGACCTCCTCGACAAGGCGCGGGCCTCGGACGCCCAGGTGCGGGAGGCGTCCTCGGGCGCCGCCTTCGCGGGCGAGGCCGACCCCTACAAGAAGCCGGGCGAGGACGAAGCCGCCGAATGAGCAACGCAGCAAAGACGCCCGATGGGCTTGTCGTCGTCGACAAGCCCTCGGGCTTCACTTCGCATGACGTCGTGGCCAAGATGCGCGGCATCGCCAAGACCCGCCGCGTCGGCCACGCCGGCACGCTCGACCCCATGGCCACGGGCGTCCTCGTCCTCGGCGTGGAGCGGGCGACCAAGCTTCTCGGTCACCTCGCGCTGACCGAGAAGGAGTACCTGGGCACCATCCGGCTGGGCCAGACCACGATCACCGACGACGCCGAGGGCGAGATCACGGCGTCGGTCGACGCTTCGAAGGTCACCCGGGAGCAGATCGACGCGGGCGTGGCCGAGCTGACCGGCGCCATCATGCAGGTGCCGTCGAAGGTCTCCGCGATCAAGATCGACGGCAAGCGGTCGTACGCGCGGGTGCGCGGCGGCGAGGAGTTCGAGATCCCGGCCCGCCCGGTGACCGTCTCGTCCTTCCACGTGTACGACGTCCGCGAGGCCGAGGCGGAGGACGGCACGCCCGTCATCGACCTCGTCGTCTCGGTCGTCGTCTCCTCCGGTACGTACATCCGCGCGCTGGCCCGGGACCTCGGTGCCGGGCTCGGCGTGGGCGGTCATCTGACCGCGCTGCGCCGCACCCGCGTCGGCCCGTACAAACTGGACGCGGCCAAGACGCTGGACCAGCTCCAGGAGGAGCTCACGGTCATGCCGATCGCCGAGGCGGCCGACGCGGCGTTCCCGCGCTGGGACGTCGACGAGAAGCGGGCCAAGCTGCTCCTGAACGGTGTCCGGCTGGAGATGCCGTCCTACCCGGCGGGTCCCGTCGCGGTCTACGGACCCGAGGGGACGCTGCTCGCGCTGGTCGAGGACCAGCGGGGGAAGGCCAAGAGCCTCGCCGTCTTCGGCTGAGGCGAGCGGCGTTCCGACGCTCACGACCGCGGGGCGGGCACGGGTACGTGCCCGCCCCGCGGCGGTTTCCGTGAGATTCACCCCATCGGGGAGGCGCTCGGAGTGAATCAGGGGAGCGTCGGGGGGCGCGTTCCCCTATGGGCTTCTCCGGGTGATCACCGGCGACCTACCGTCGACACATGGGACGCGGGGACCTGGCGACGCTGGTGGAAATCTGTGATCCGGCGGGCCGGCCGCGCGGTACCGGGTTCCTCGCCGACCATCACGGCACGGTCGTCACCAGCCATGAGGCAGTCGACGGGCTCGCGCGCGTCGTCCTGCACGCCCCCGGCGACCACACCTGGCTCGCCGAGGCCGAGGCCGTCACCCCCCTGCCGGAGAGCGGCCTCGCGCTTGTACGGACCGAGGGGCTCGGCGTCCGCCCCGTGGCGCTCGCGACCCGCCCCGAGATCGAACCCGGTACGTACGTCCGGATCGCCGCCCACGGCTGGCGCGAGGCCCGGGTCCTCGGCCCCGCCGCCGTCACGTACACCGCCTCCGACCGCTTCCACGTCCTCGGTGACGCCCTCGAACTCGCCATCGGCACCGAGGGCGCCGAGGCGCTCCGCATCGGCGGCCGGGCGGCGGGCGGCCCCGTCCTCGACGCCGCCACCGGCACCGTCGTCGCCGTCCTCGGCACCGCCCTGCACGGCGAGCGCCCGGCCGCCGGATACGCGGTGCCGCTGCGGCCCGACGGCCCGCTCGCCGCCCTCCTGCGGCGCAACGCCGCCACCGTCCCCGCCTACGGACCGGACCTCAACCTCGCCGGGATCCTGGAGCTCACCGCCACCTCCACCGGCCCGGCGAGGGAACCCGACCCATGGCCCGAGCCCGTCGAACGCCCCGAGTTCGCCCGCGAGTTCGCCCGCTTCACCGCCGGGGAGTCCCTCGTCCTCGCCGTCGTCGGCGCCCCCGGCACCGGCCGCACCACCGCCCTCGCCGCGCTCTGCGCCCGCCGCGCCCGGGGCGTCGCGCCCGCCCCCACGGTCCGGCTGCGCGGCGCCGACCTGCGCGCCGAGGACCACTCGCTCGCCGACGCCGTCGGCCGGGCCCTGCGCCAGGCGGGCCGGATCGTCGCCGCCTCCGGCGCGCTCGGCGACACCGCCACCGCCACCCCCGAGCGGGCCGCCTCCCTCGCCCGGGACGCGGGCCGCCCGCTGCTCGTCGTCCTCGACGGGCCCGAGGAGATGCCGCCGCTCCTCGCCCACCGCCTCGCCGACTGGACCGCCGCCACCGAGCAGTGGCTGCGCGCCCACGGGGCACGCCTCGTCACGGCCTGCCGCCCCGAGCACTGGGACCTGGCCGGCGCCCTCTACGACCCGAGGGTCCTGCACCGGACGGTGACGGGGAGCGGCGAAGGGCGGCCCGCCGCCCTCGTGCTCGGCCCGTACACCGAGGAGGAGGCACGGGCGGTACGGCAGGGGTACGGGCTCGGGGAGACCGACCTCGCCGAGGCCGACGCCCGCCATCCGCTCGCCCTGCGGCTGCTGGCCGAGGTACGGGCGGCGCTCCCGGGCGCGGTGCCGGGGCGGCCGGGCCGGGAGGAGATCTTCACGGCCCATCTGGACCTGATGTGCCTGCGCGTCGCCGTCCGAGTCGCCGCGGGCTCCCGGCCCCTCGTGCGGGGGACGGCGGTACGGCTGCTCGCCGCCCGGGTCGCCGGGCAGGTCCACGAGGCCGCCCGTCGCTGTCTGGGCCCGGGCCACGGCGTCCTCGACCGGGCCTCCTTCGAGGAACTGTTCCCGTGGCGCGAGGGGTGGGCCTCGGCCGTCCTCACCGAGGGGCTGCTCGTCCCCGCGGGCTCCGGCTACCGCTTCGCCCACGAGGAGCTCGCCGACTGGCTCCAGTCCGCCCACCTCGACCTGGACGCGGCTTTGTACGCCCTGGTCCACAGCCGCGCGGAGGGGACGGATCCGCCGGGGGAGGAGGGGGCGGGTACGGGTACGGGGACGGGCATGAGGCCGGGTGCCGGTACCGGTACCGGCACGGGCCAGGCTCCGGCGTCCGGTGCGGTTTCCGCGTCCGCCGCGGCGCCGGGGCGCGGTTTCGCGGCGGGGTCAGGTCCTGGTCGAGGGTCCGTTCCTGGTCCGGGATCCGGTCCCGTTCCTGGTCCGGGATCCGGTCCCGTTCCTGGTCCGGGGTCCGGTCCCGTGCCGGCGGGCGGGTTCGTCCCGGACGGCGGTTCCTTCCCGGGCGCCGTCTCCGCTCCCGTGACCGCTTCCGTCTCCGGGTCCGGCGCGGCTCCCTGGGGCGGCGTCTCGCCGGGCGGGCAGGACGGGGTGCTCCTGGCCCTGGTGGGCCCATCGGGCCCCCTATCCGAGCGGGCGGCCGTACCTCCCGCCCGGCCGACGGGCGGGGAACCGGCGGGCCCCGTGTTTCCCGCCGGGCGCGAAACGGTGGCGGCCGCGCGTCCGCTCGACCGGGACCACGCCGCCCCGGTGCCCGCCCCGGACGTTCCGGCGGGCCGTTCCGGATCACCCGCCGCGGCGCCCTCCGCCGACGTGCCCCGGCAGCGGACCGCCGCCGCGTCGGTCGAGCCCGCGGCCGATCGCCTTCCCGTGCCCCGTCACCGCATCGGCCCCGTCCTCCAGGCGCTGCTGCGTCTGCACCGCGAGCACGGGCCGGCCGTCCTCGCCCCGCGCCTCGCCGCGCTCGTCGAGACCCTCGACCGGTTCGCGGACGCGGAAGGACCGGCCGCCGAGCCGGGATCACCACCCGTCGCCGGCCCGCCCCACCCGCACGCCGACGCCGTCTGGTGGGCGGACCGCCTGCTCGGCGAGACCGTGCGCCGGGTGGGCGACCCGCGGCCGTATCTGCCGGTCCTCCGCTTCCTCGCCGACCGGATCGGCGGTCGACGCACACGTCACCCGGTCTTCGCCGGCTTCGGCGCGGCCTTCTGGCAGGCGCTCCCGCTCGGCGAGGACGAGCGGATCGACCTGCTGCGACGGCTCGTGCCCGCCGACCCGCCGCAGGGCGAAGCCGTGGGCGGCGACCGGTGCCTCGACACCGTCGCCGGGCTGCTCGTCGCCGACCCCCGGGGCGTCCAGCCGCTGCTGTGCCGCTGGTTCGGCGACGAGCGCCCGCTCCCCGCCGCCCCGCACGCCACCGTCGCCACCGCCGCCCAGGCCCTCCTGCACACCCATCGCGGACTCGCCGTCGACGACCTCTGCGAGGCGCTCGTCTCCACCGCCCATCCGCTCGCCGACGGGCTGCTCACCGCCCTCGCCGAGGACGAGCCCTCCGCGCTCTGCCGGGCGGTCGACCGCTGGGCCCACGACGACGGCCGCCCCGAGCGCCGGGTCGCCGCCGCCGCGTACGGACATCTCGTCGCCGGCCGGCTCACCGCCCCCGCCGACCGCGAACTCCTCCGCTACGCCGCCCTCGCCCTGCTCGCCCGCCCCTCCGACCAGGCCCTCCACGGCCCCGCCCTCGGCCTGCTCGTTCGCGACCCGCACACCCGCGCCCGCCATCTGCCCCGCGCCATCGCCGAGCCCCGGGTGCCCGCGTCCGCCCTCGCCGAAGCCCTCACGACCCACCCCGGGCCCGTCCTCACCGCCTTCCGGTCCCGGCTGCACGGCACGGGCGAGGAGGCCGCCGCAGCCCTGCGCGCCCTCGCCGAGATCGACACGCCCGCGCTCACCCGCCGCGTCGCCGCGCTCGTCCGCGACTACGTCGCCCGCCTGCCCGACGGCGCCGGGCACGTGGCCCGCTACGTCGACCGGCGGTTCGAGGACGGCCCGGCCGGCCGGGCCGTCCTCTTCCCCCTGGTCTCGGGGCTGATCCGGGGCCGTCCCGCCGCGGTCCGCCGCGCCTTCGCCCCTGTGCTCGCCGCCCCCGGCACGGGCGCCTCCCGCCACCTGCGGGCCGAGCTGCTCGACGTACTCCTGGAGCACGAGCGGTACGAGGCCGAGACCGGCGAGTACTCCGTCCTGGACGCCCTCCTGACGGCCGCCGCCGAGGGCGCCGGACAGCGCAGCGAGCCCCGCACCCGGGAGCTCGTCCACCGGGCCGCCGCCCTGTACACCCGCACCCCCGAAGGCGCCGGGCGGCTCGACCGGGCCCTGGCGGGGCTCGCCCGGGAGCACCTCGGCTTCGCCGTGCTCCTCGTCGGCTGGACCGTCGCCGTACCGGGGGAGTGGGTCCCGCTGCTCGGTCCCGAGACCCTCAGGGTGCTGCGGAGCCCCGGTACTTCCATGCCGATGCGTACCGACGGGCGTGGGCATGGCAGTCTTAGACCTGCGTAATCGGCGAACAGGCGGACGAGGAGCGGTCACAGTGCAGCGCTGGCGTGGCTTGGAGGACATCCCCCAGAACTGGGGGCGCAGCGTCGTCACCATCGGCTCCTACGACGGTGTGCACCGCGGGCACCAGCTGATCATCGGGCGCGCCGTCGAGCGCGCCAGGGAACTCGGCGTCCCCTCGGTCGTGGTCACCTTCGACCCGCACCCCTCCGAGGTCGTGCGGCCCGGCAGCCACCCGCCGCTGCTCGCCCCGCACCACCGGCGCGCCGAGCTGATCGCGGAGCTGGGCGTGGACGCGGTGCTCGTGCTGCCGTTCACCGCCGAGTTCTCCCAGCTCTCCCCGGCGGACTTCATCGTGAAGGTGCTCGTCGACAAGTTGCACGCCCGGGCCGTCATCGAGGGCCCCAACTTCCGCTTCGGTCACCGGGCCGCCGGGAACGTCGCGTTCCTCGCCGAGCTCGGCGAGACGTACGACTACGAGGTCGAGGTCATCGACCTGTACGTCAGCGGTTCGGCCGGCGGCGGACAGCCCTTCTCCTCCACTCTCACCCGCCGGCTCGTCGGTGAGGGTGACATGGCCGGAGCGGCCGAGATCCTCGGCCGCCCGCACCGCGTCGAGGGCATCGTGGTCCGCGGCGCGCAGCGCGGCCGCGAGCTGGGCTTCCCGACGGCCAACGTCGAGACCCTGCCGCACACGGCGATCCCGGCGGACGGCGTCTACGCGGGCTGGCTGACAGCCGCGGGCGAGCGCATGCCGGCGGCGATCTCCGTCGGCACGAACCCGCAGTTCGACGGCACGGAGCGGACGGTCGAGGCGTACGCGATCGACCGCGAGGGCCTTGACCTGTACGGGCTGCACGTGGCCGTGGACTTCCTGGAGTACGTGCGCGGCATGCTCAAGTTCGACACCCTCGACGACCTGCTCCAGGCGATGGCGGCGGACGTGAAGCGGAGCCGCGAGCTGACGGAGACGTACGACCGGGAGCACCCGGCCGTCTGAGACCGGCGGCTCACCAGGTGACGAGGAGTTCCCTCGGACCGCGGATCAGCCCTTTCGACTGCCATACGACGTCCTCGGCGCGGCCCGCGAGCCGCAGCTCCGGATAGCGGCGCAGCAGCGTCGACAGCATCACCTCGGACTCCATGCGGGTGAGCATCGCGCCCATGCAGTGGTGGGGGCCGTGCCCGAAGGAGACGTGCCCGACGCCCTCGCGGTCGAAGTCGAGGGTGTGCGGGTCGTCGAAGGCCTCCGGGTCCCGGTTCGCCGCGAGGTAGGAGGCGTACACCGCCTCGCCCGCGCGGATCAGCACCCCGCCGACCTCGACGTCCTCCGTGGCGATCCGGGGCAGCCCCACGCCGTTCCGGTGCGGGATCCAGCGCAGCAGCTCGTCCACGGCCTGCGGGAGCAGCTCCGGCTCGGCGCGCAGCCGGGCCGTCAGCTCCGGGCGGGTGAGCAGGGTGTAGACCATGTTGGCGCTGTTGTTCCGGACCGCGTGGGCGCCGCTGATCAGGATCGCCATGGCCAGCGAGACGGCCTCGTCGACGGTGATGTGTCCCTCCGCGAGGGACTCCGCGAGCACCCCCGCCAGATCGTCGGAGGGCTCCGCGTGCCGCCGGTCGAGCAGCCGGGTGATGTAGGCGTGGATCTGGGCCTTGGCCGCGCGGCTGTTCTCGGGGCCGGGCCCGGAGGACAGGATGAGATCGGGCCAGGAGGCCAGCTCCGCCCGGTCCTCGTCCGGGATGCCGAGCAGATCGCACACCACCTCCATCGGCAGCGGGCCGTGCAGGTGCTTCATCAGGTCGGCCGGGGGGCCCGCCTCCTCCATCGCGTCCAGCAGCCGGTCGGTGCTCGCCTGCGCCAGCGGCTTGAGTCGTTTGGTGCTCTGGCCGGTGAAGGCCTTGGTCACGGCCTTGCGCAGCTGCGTGTGGTACGGCGGATCGGCGTAGTTGAGGGCCGCCTTCGAGGCCACCATGTGGCCGGTCATCTTGGTGACCTGGTGGTCGAGCAGGGCCGTCCGGCTGAAGCGCGGGTCGGAGGTCACCGCGCGGACGTCCTCGTACCGCGTCACGAGCCAGGCCTCGTTCTCCGCGGCGAACGGCAGCCGGATACGGGCCACGGGTTCCTTGTCGAGGAGCTCGACGAGCAGCGGGTCGAAGTCGAGGCCGGGGAGGTCCTCGACGGTCCAGGTGCGGGCGGGCCGCGGCGCGGCCGTGGGTTCGGGGGTCATGACGTGCGTGTTCCCGGCGGCGTACGGCCGCGACACGCCGAGCGTCGACAGCCGCCTGAACGGAGCACGCCCGTACGCCGAGCGGGTCACCCTCCGTGACCGGTCGGTCGCGCTCGCGGTTGCGGGCCGGCGATCACCGGGTGAGTGTGGGCGACAGTTCGCGCGAACGAGACGAAGGAGCGAGTGTCGTGGTGACCTTGTGCAAGCCCGCTGTGTCCGTGCCCGAGCACGTGATCACGATGGAGGAGACGCTCGAACTCGCTCGATCGCACCATGCCGGTCATCCCCAACTGCCCCTGGCGCTAAGGCTGATCGGCAACACCGGGGTGAATCAGCGGCATATCGTCCAGCCGATCGAGGAGACCCTGAAGCATCCCGGCTTCGAGGAGCGCAACATCCGGTACGAGGCCGAGGCGAAGGCCCGGGTGCCGGCGGTCGTCGAGGAGGCCCTGAAGAACGCGGCGCTGCGCCCGGCCGACATCGACATGATCGTCTACGTGTCGTGCACGGGCTTCATGATGCCCTCGCTGACCGCCTGGATGATCAACACCATGGGCTTCCCCAGCCACACCCGGCAGGTGCCCATCGCCCAGCTCGGCTGCGCGGCCGGCGGAGCCGCCGTCAACCGCGCGCACGACTTCTGCACGGCCTACCCCGAGGCCAACGTCCTCATCGTGGCCTGCGAGTTCTGCTCGCTCTGCTACCAGCCCACCGACCTCGGCGTCGGCTCGCTGCTCTCCAACGGCCTGTTCGGCGACGCCGTCGCCGCCGCCGTCGTCCGCGGCCAGGGCGGCACCGGCATCGCCCTGGAGCGCAACAACTCCTACCTCGTGCCCGACACCGAGGACTGGATCGCCTACAGCGTCCGCGCCACCGGCTTCCACTTCCTGCTGGACAAGCGGGTGCCCACCACCATGGAACCGCTGGCCCCGGCGCTCCGCGAGACCGCGGGAGCGCACGGCTGGGACGCCGGAGACCTCGACTTCTACATCATCCACGCGGGCGGCCCGCGCATCCTCGACGACCTCAGCCGCTTCCTCGAAGTGCCCCCGGAGGCCTTCCGGTTCAGCCGCGCCACCCTCACCGAGTACGGGAACATCGCGAGCGCCGTCGTCCTGGACGCCGTCCGTCGGCTCTTCGAGGAGGGCGGCCAGCCGGAGGGCGCGCGCGGCATGCTCGCCGGCTTCGGGCCCGGCATCACCGCCGAGATGTGCCTCGGCCGCTGGGTGAACTCCGCGCCCGCCCTCGACCCGGGCATCGGCACCCGCCGCATCGTGGGCTACGCGCCGCCGCTCGCGCCGGCCCGCACCATCGCCTGACCCCGCGTCCACCCCCGTTCGCAGCAGAGGAGAGCCGTATGTCCGCCACGCCACCCTCCCGCCACAGGACCCGCCGCAGGAACCGCCGAGGAGCCCTGCGCGGTCCCGCCGCGCTCACCGCGCTGCTTGCCGGAGCGGCCGCCGCCTCGCTCGCCGGCGCACCCGCCCAGGCGTCCGCCCCGCAGGCGGTCCGGGTGCCGATGCACCAGTGCTGGGTCAACGACGTCGCGGCGCCCCCAGGCGACCTCGTCAGCGGCACGAGCGGCGACGACCACATCTTCTGCGACAGCGACCTGGAGAACGTCACCGTGTGGGGCGGCGGAGGGAACGACATGATCGAGGTGCGCGGCCTCGTCATCGACTCGGCCGTCATGGGCGGCGAGGGCGACGACGTCATCCGCGCCAAGCACCTCGTCCCCCAGAACGCCTCCAGCATGGTCCGCGGCAACCGTGGCAACGACGTCATCAAGGTCGCCACCGTCTCCGGCGACGGCGCCGCGCACGGCGCCGTCGTCCACGGCGACGACGGCGACGACAAGATCACCACCGGCTCGGTCACCGGCGCGCCCGGCAAGTTCAACCGCGGCGGCGGCATCGTCACCGGCAACGACGGCGCCGACACGATCAAGGTCGGCACGATCGACTTCTCCGGCCGCGTCCTCGGCGGCAGCGAGGCCGACACCATCGAGGCGGAGGCCCTCGGCCCCGAGTCCGGCGGACTCATCCAGTCCGGGCCCGGCGACGACACGATCAGCGGACCCGGCGGCGCGGTTCTCGTCGTCGGCGAACACTGGGGGACCGTGGACGCTGGCGTCGGTAAGGACACCTGCACGGTGAAGTCGGTCTCCACCCGGACCTCGATCAGCGCCTGCGAGATCCTGCCGAAGGCGGCACCCGCCGCCGGCATGGAGAAGCCGACGACGCCGTCGGTCAGGCCGGACGCGCCGACGGGTACGCAGGTCAAGCCGGACGCCCCGGCGGGCGCCCAGGTCAAGCCGGATGCCCCTACGGGTACGCAGGTCGAGCCCGATGCCCCGGAGGGCAAGCCGGCGAAGCCCGCCGTGCCGTAGCCCCGCGCCGATCCGTCCCCCCCCGTGCCGAGCCCGCCGCCTCCTGAGGGCGCGGGCTCGGCCCGTCGTCTCCCGAGGGCGCGGGCTCGGCCCGTCGTCTCCCGAGGGCGCGGGCTCGGCCCGTCGTCTCCCGAGGTCGCGGGCTCGGCCCGTCGTCTCCCGAGGCCGCGGGCTCTGCAGCCCGTCGGGATCCTCAGGCCCCCCGGCCCAGGGCCCGCGGCTCAGGCCCCGGCCCAGAGCGCCCGGCCCAGGCCCCCTGGCTCATGCCCCGGGCTCAGCCGCCCTCCCCCCCGGAGGCCGCGAGCTCAGCCCGTAGGCTCCCTCGCCGCCCAGTGGCACGCCACCGCCCGCGCCCCGCCGCCGTCGAGGACCGGCAGGCCCTCGCCCCGGCAGCGGTCCGCGACCTCGGCCGCCCGGCCCGAGGCGAGGACCTGGCAGCGGGCGTGGAAGCGGCAGCCGGACGGGATGCGCGACGGGTCCGGCGGCTCCCCGGTCAGCACCACCGGAGCGCCCCCGGACTCGGGCAGCACCGACAAGAGCGCCTGCGTGTACGGGTGTTGCGGTGCCGTCAGGACGGACTCCACCGGGCCCGTCTCCACGATCCGGCCCAGGTACATCACCGCCACCCGGTCCGCGATGTTCCACGCGAGCCCCAGGTCGTGCGTCACCACCAGGGCCGAGAGCCCGAGTTCGTCGCGCAGGCGCAGCAGCAGTGCCAGGATCTCGCCCCGGACGGACGCGTCGAGCGATGCCACCGGCTCGTCCGCGACGATCAGTTCGGGTTCCAGGACGAGCGCGCCCGCGATGACCACGCGCTGCCGCTGACCGCCGGACAGCTCGTGCGGATAGCGCAGGAAGAAGCGCTCCGGCGGCCGGAGCCCGGCCCGCGAGAGGGCACTGGCGACCGCCGCGCGCTCGTCCCCCGCGTACCCGTGGATCCGCAGCCCCTCGGCCACGGCGTCGTACACCGTGTGCCGGGGGTTCAGCGAGCCGCTCGGGTCCTGGAGGACCAGCTGGGCCCGCTTCCGGTAGGCCTTGAGGGCGCCGGAGGAGTACGCGAGGGGTCTCCCGTCGAAGGAGACCGTGCCCGACGTCGGCCGCACGAGGCCCAGGAGCGAGCGGGCCAGCGTCGTCTTGCCGCACCCCGACTCGCCGACGAGCGCGACGATCTCGCCCGCGCCGATGTCCAGGTCCACCCCGTCGACCGCGCGGGCGGACGGGGCGCCCCGCCGCCCGGGGAAGACGACGTGCAGCCCGCTCGCCGCGAGCAGCGGGCCCGTCGGGGCCTCCGCGCCCGGGACGGCACTCACGGCGGTACTCATGACGTGCTCCCCACGTGTACGCAGGCGGCCCGGCGTCCCGCGCCCGCCACCCGCAGCTCCTGGTCCTCCGCCGCGCAGGCGTCCACCGCGACAGGGCAGCGCGGATGGAACGCGCAGCCGGCCGGCAGGTCCGCCGGATCCGGCGGGTCGCCCGGCAGGCCGCGCGGCGCCCGCCGGGACGCGAGGTCCCCGATCCGGGGGAACGCCGAGGACAGCGCCCGCCCGTACGGATGCTCGGCGGCCTCGTACACCGCCCGTGCCGGGCCCTCCTCGACGACCCGCCCCGCGTACATCACGGCCAGCCGGTCGCAGGTGTCGGCGAGCACGGCCAGGTCGTGGCTGATCATCAGGAGGCTGATGGACTGCTCGGCGACGAGGCCCTCGATCAGCCGCAGGATCTGCGCCTGGATCATCACGTCGAGCGCGGTCGTCGGCTCGTCCGCGACGATCAGGCGCGGGTCGCAGGCGAGCGCCATCGCGATCATCACACGCTGCCGCTGACCGCCCGACAGCTCGTGCGGATAGGCGGCCGCCCGGGCGGCGGGCAGCCCGACGTGTTCGAGCAGCTCGCCCACGCGTCTGCGGGCCGCCGCCGGGGTCGACCTGCCATGCACGAGCAACGGCTCGGCGATCTGGTCCCCGATCCGGTGCACCGCGTTGAGCGAGTGCATCGCGCCCTGGAAGACGATCGACGCGCCCGCCCAGCGCACGGCCCGCAGCCGCCCCCACGACATCGCGAGGACGTCCTCGCCGTCGAGGAGGACCTCGCCCTCGATCCGCGCCGAGGCCGGCAGCAGCCGCAGCAGCGCCAGCGCGAGCGTCGACTTGCCGCAGCCCGACTCGCCCGCCACCCCCAGCTTGCTCCCCGCCTCCAGGGTCAGGTCGACCCCGCGTACGGCGGGCACGGCCGTGGGCCCCGACCCGTACGTCACCCGCAGGTCCTTGATCTCCAGCAGGCTCAACGCCCCGCCCCCAGCTTCGGGTTGAGTACGGATTCGACGGTCCGGCCGCACAGCGTGAACGCCAGCGCGACCAGCGCGATCGCGATGCCGGGCGGGGCCAGGTACCACCAGTGCCCGGAGGAGACCGCGCCCGCCTCCCGGGCGTCCTGGAGCATCCCGCCCCAGGAGACGACCGTCGGGTCGCCGAGCCCGAGGAAGGCCAGCGTCGCCTCGGTGAGGATGGCCGTCGAGATGCCGAGCGTCGTCTGCGCGAGCACCAGGGGCATGACGTTCGGCAGGACGTGCCTGCTCATGACATGCCCGTGGCCGCCGCCGAGCGCGGTCGCCCGCTCGATGTACGGGCGGGACTCGACCGCGATCGTCTGCGCCCGCACGAGGCGGGCCGTCGTCGGCCAGGAGGTCACACCGATCGCCAGGACCACCGTCCACATCGACCGGGACATGACGGTGGCGAGCACGATCGCGAGGACCAGGGTCGGCATCACCAGGAACCAGTCGGTGATCCGCATGACGACCGTCGAGATCCAGCCGCCGTAGTGCCCGGCGAGGATCCCCACCAGGGTGCCGATGGCGACCGAGAGGGCCGCCGCGAGCAGCCCCACGAGCAGCGAGATCCGGGCGCCCCAGATCAGCAGCCCGAGCAGCGAGCGCCCGAACTGGTCGGTGCCGAGCGGGAACTCGGCGCTCGGTGGTTCCAGGGCCGTACCCGGCGCCTCGGTCACCGACTGGACGTCCGCGCCGACGGTCAGCGGGGCGGTGAGCGCGAGCAGCGCGATGAGGGCGAGCCCGGCGAGGCCGTAGAGACCGGCGCGGTGGGTGCGGTACGTCTTCCAGAAGCGGGCCACCGAGGCCCGGCGCCGCTCCCGGGCCAGCGACGAAGCGGTCGGGTTCACGGAGGTCATCGGCCCACCCGGGGATCGAGCAGCGGATAGAGCAGGTCGGCGATCAGGTTCATCAGGATCATCGCCCCGGCGAAGACCACGAACAGGCCCTGGACGAGCGGCAGGTCGGGCACGCTGAGCGCCTGGTAGAAGAGCCCGCCGAGCCCCGGCCAGGAGAACACCGTCTCCACCAGGATCGAACCGGCCGCCACATGGCCCAGGTTGATGAAGATCATGGTCACGGTCGGGAGCAGCGCGTTCGGCACGGCGTGCCGGCGCCGCACGACGTCGTCCCGCAGCCCCTTCGCCCGCGCCGTCGTCAGATAGTCGCCGCCCATCTCGTCGAGGAGCGAGGAACGCATCACGAGCAGCGTCTGCGCGTAGCCGACGGCCACGAGCGTGACGACGGGCAGGACCAGGTGGTGGGCGACGTCGAGGACGTACCCGAAGCCGGTCTCGCCGGTCCCCGACTCCATGCCGCCCGTCGGGAAGAGCCCCGGGATCGGCCCGATGCCGACCGAGAACACGATGATGAGCAGCAGGCCGAGCCAGAACGACGGCACCGACCACAGGGTCAGCGCGATGCCGGTGTTCAGCTTGTCGCCGAGCCCGCCGTGGCGCCAGGCCGAGCGGGTGCCGAGCCAGAGCCCGAGCGCCGAGTAGATCACCACGGCGACCCCGGTGAGCAGCAGCGTCGCGGGGAGCTTCTCCGCGATCAGCTCCCCGACGGGGGCCCGGAACTGGAACGAGGTGCCGAGATCACCGCTCAGCGCCTTGGCGCAGTAATCGGTGAACTGCTGCCAGAGCGGCAGATCGAGCCCGAACTGACGGCGCAGTGTGGCGAGTTGCTCGGCCGTGGTGGGCACGCCGTGGGTCATCGCCTTCACCGGGTCACCGGGGATGATCCGGAAGAGGAAGAAGCTGGTGACCAGCACGGCGAGGAGCGAGACGAGCGCGCCGCCCAGCTTCCCCGCCGCGTGGCGGAGATAGCCGAGGGAGGAACCGGTGCGGGGTGCGCCGTCCGTGGCGCGGGCCTTCTCGGCCCGCGCCACGTCGGCGGCGGTGCTTGCCGTCGTCACCCGGACTACTCGCGGTCGTCGGCGGTGGTGCGACGGCGCCGGGCGGCCCAGACGCCCACGCCGGCGAGGACGATCACGGCGGCGCCGACCCCGACGATCACCCCGGTGGACGAGCCGCCGTCCCCGTCGCCGGAGCCGGACGCCGAGGCGGAGGCGGTGGGCACGGCCGACCACCAGCTCCAGTAGCCGTCCTGCCCCCACAGGTTGCCGGCGGCCTCCGGCATGGTCGTGATGGACTTGATCTGGTCCGTGCGGTACGCCTCCAGGGCGTTCGGGTAGGCCATGATGTTCATGTACCCCGTGTCGTACAGCCGGGACTGCATCCGCTTGACCAGATCCGCCCGCTTGGCGGCGTCGTACTCCACCGCCTGCTGCGCGTAGAGCGCGTCGAACTCCTTGTCGCAGATGAAGTTGTCGGTGGCGCCGGAGTCCTTCGGCGTGGCCGGGAGCGTGCCGCAGGTGTGGATCGACAGGACGTAGTCCGGGTCCGGGTTGACCGACCAGCCGTCGAAGGCCAGGTCGTAGTCGCCCTTGACCCACGGGTCGGAGACGCTGTCCAGGCACTCGACCTTCAGCCCGATGCCGAGCTTGCCCCACCATTCCTGGAGGTACTTGCCGATCGCCTTGTCGTTCGGGTCGGTGGCGTGACACAGGATGCGGAAGTCCAGCGCCTTGCCGTCCTTGCCGACCCGCTTGCCGTCGGCGTTCTTCCGGTACCCGGCGGCGTCGAGCACCTTCGAAGCCTCGGCCGGGTCGTAGGCCCGCTTCTGCGCGGCCTCCGGCTTCCAGAAGTACGAGCCGAAGCGCGGCGGGATGTAGCCCTCGCCCTCGACGGCGTGGCCCTGGAAGACCTTGTCGACGATGGTCGTCCGGTCGACCGCGAGGAAGAGCGCCTTGCGCACCGCCGGGTCGAGCAGCGCCTTGTGGCCGTTGCCGAAGGTCTTGCCGTCCTGCGAGCGGGCGCCCGGGTTGGTGGCGATGGCGAAGAAGCGCCGGCCGGGGGCGTCGTTCACCTTGATGTTCTTCTGGGTCTTCAGCGCCGCCGCCTGGGCGGGCGTCAGATTCGGTACGAAGGACACCTCGCCCTTCTGGAGCGCGGCGACGGCGGCGTCACCGTCCTTGTAGTACTTGAACACCAGCTCGTCGAACTTGGGTGCGCCCCGCCAGAAGGTCTTGTTCGGCTTGAGCTTGATGTACTGGTCGACCTTGAAGTCGGTGATGACGAAAGGCCCGTTGCCCACGATCGGGAACTGCTGGTCGTTGTTGAACTTCGAGAAGTCGCCGACCTTCTCCCAGACGTGCTTCGGCACGATCGGCACGTCGAGCGCCGTCATCGTCGCCTGCGGCTTCTTGAGCTCGATGACGAGCGTCTGCGGGTCGGTGGCGGTGACCTTCTTGAAGTTGGACGTGAAGCTGCCGTTCGCGGTGGCGGCGTTCGGGTCCGTCATCATCTTGTTGAAGGTCCAGGCCGCGTCCTCGGCGGTGGCCGGCTTCCCGTCGGACCACGTCGAGTCCTTGCGGATCGTGTACGTCCACGTCAGCTTGTCCGCCGAGGGCGCCCACGCGGTCGCCAGGCCCGGGACCGTCCGGGCGTCCTTGGCGTCGTAGTTGGTGAGGTACTCGTACGCCAGCCGGTGGATGCTGGTCGAGGTGAGCTTCTGCGCGAGGAACGGGCTCAGCGAGTCGATGCTCTGGGAGATGGCGACCGTGAGGGTGGTGCCGCCGCTCTTCGGGTCGGCGGTGGCCTGGGCGACGGGGGCGGCCGGGGCCGCCTGTGAGGCCTGCGCGGCCTGCGGGACGGCCGTGAGCGCGGTGGCGGCGACGCCCGTGGCGAGAAACAGCCGGAGGAGTCTTCGGGGGACGGCCGGACGGGACGGGACCTTCGTGACCATGACCATAGGACGTGACCTCGTGTCGTGGATCTTGGGGGCGCCAACTGGTGAAGCGAAGGTCTACCAGCGGCGGCCGACCGCGTCAACGATGCCTCAAACCCCTTGTGGACTGCGGGAATGCCAAGAGGCTCCGTAACGGACGACCGATACGGAGCCTCATTGGTCTAAGCCTGTGACGCCTTACTGCTGAGGGGCTGGCGGAGCCCCCTGCGGGTCGGCCTGCGGGGGCAGCGGCTGACCGGGCTGAGGCTGCGACGGATCCTGCGCCGGCTGCTGCTGCCAGGCCTGCGGCACACCCGGCTGACCGGGCTGACCCGGCTGTCCGGGCTGACCCGGCTGTCCGGGCTGCTGGGGATAGGGCTGCGGCGCCTGCGCCGGGTACGGCTGACCGGGAGCCGGCTGCCCCGGGGCGTACTGCTCGGGCGCGTACTGGCCCGGCATCGGCTGACCCGGCTGGGGGTACGCCTGCGAGGGGTACGGCTGCTGCGGCTGCGCCGGGTACGGCTGCCCGGGCTGCGGCGCGTACGGCTGACCCGGAGCGGGCTGCCCGGGCGCGTACTGACCGGGCAGGGGCTGCCCCGGACCGCCCTGACCCGGCATCGGCTGCCCGGGCGCGGCCTGCTCCGGCGCGTACTGACCGGGCATCGGCTGTCCGGGCATCGGCTGTCCGGGCATCGGCTGTCCGGAACCGTACGGCTCGGGCATCGGCTGCCCCGCCCCGTACTGCCCGGCCCCGAACTGCCCAGCGCCGTACTGCCCCGCCCCGTACTGCTCGGGCGTTCCCTGGCCCGGCATCGGCGGTGCCATGTGCGGAGGCAGCGCGCCCTGGCCGTCGCCGGTCCACAGCCCCTGCGCCTGCTGCGCGCGGACGAAGTCCTCGGCCACCATCGCCGACAGGTGGAAGTACGCCTCACGGGTCTTCGGCCGCATCATGTCGAGGTCCACCTCGGCGCCGGCCGACAGGTGCTCGTCGAAGGGCACGACCACGACACCGCGGCAGCGGGTCTGGAAGTGCTGCACGATGTCCTCGACCTTGATCATCTTGCCGGTCTCGCGCACCCCGGAGATGACCGTGATGGAGCGCTGCACCAGGTCCGCGTAACCGTGCGCGGAGAGCCAGTCCAGCGTCGTCGACGCGCTGGACGCTCCGTCCACGGAGGGCGTGGAGATGATGATCAGCTGATCGGCCAGGTCGAGGACCCCGCGCATGGCGCTGTACAGCAGACCCGTACCCGAGTCCGTGAGGATGATCGGGTACTGCTTGCCGAGGACGTCGATCGCGCGCCGGTAGTCCTCGTCGTTGAAGGTCGTCGAGACGGCCGGGTCGACGTCGTTGGCGAGGATCTCCAGACCGGAGGGCGCCTGCGAGGTGAACCGGCGGATGTCCATGTACGAGTTCAGGTACGGGATCGCCTGCACCAGGTCGCGGATGGTCGCCCCGGTCTCGCGCCGCACACGGCGGCCGAGCGTGCCGGCGTCCGGGTTGGCGTCGATCGCCAGGATCTTGTCCTGCCGCTCCGTCGCCAGCGTCGCCCCGAGCGCGGTCGTCGTCGTGGTCTTGCCGACACCGCCCTTGAGCGAGATGACCGCGATCCGGTAGCAGGAGAGCACGGGAGTCCGGATCAGCTCCAGCTTCCGCTGCCGCTCCGCCTCCTCCTTCTTGCCGCCGAGCTTGAAGCGGGCCGCGTTGCCGGGGTTGCGACTCGACTTCGGCTTCTGCTTGTTGTTCCGCAGGAGCCGGTCGGAGGACAGCTCGACGGCCGCGTTGTACCCGAGCGGAGCACCGGGCACGGACCGCTCGCGCTGATCGTGCGTCACCGGCGAGGGCCAGGCGGCCCCGGTCCGCGGGTCGATGGGCGGCTGCTCCTGCGGCGGAACCGCACCGGGGTGCGGGTAGCCGTACCCCGGTGCCGCACCGCCGGTCTGCGCCTGCGGCGGCACACCACCGGGACCGCCGGGCTGCTGTCCCCCTGGGCCCTGCGGCCCGGGAGGTGCCCCCAGCGGGTAGCCGTAACCGCCCTGCGGCGGCTGCGGGGGAGTACCGGGGTGCGGGAAGCCGTATCCGCCCTGCGGGGCCTGCGGGGGCACGGCGCCGGACTGCGGATATCCGTACGCGCCAGGAGCCTGAGGTGCCGAGGGAGCCTGCGGCGGTACGGGGTTCTGCGGCGGTACGGGGGCGGGCGCGGCGGCTCCGGGCGCGGCGGGCCCTGCCGGGGCGGGCCAGGCAGCGGTGGGCGGCAGCGGCGCGGCCTGGGGCGCCGGCTGGGCACCCGGGGCCGGCTGCGCGGGCCACTGCTGAGCGGGCCACTGCTGAGCGGGCGCGGGCGCGGCCGGCTGGAACGACGGCGGCAGCGGCGGCAGTCCGGCCCCGCCCTGCGGCGCCGCGGGCGGATAGGCGCCGGGAGCCGGTGCGGCCGGCGGCGCGGCGCCGGGGAAGGCGCCCGGGGCGGCGTCGGCCTGGGGCGCGGCACCCGGGTACGGACCCGGAGCCGCAGGGGGGAAGTCCGGCTGCGCGGCGGCGACCCCGGAGTCCTGGGCCGGTGCGACGACGACGTCGTGCTCCGTACCGCCGTCCGTGTCCGTGTCGACGACGGGATCGGCGTCCGTGTCGGTGCCCACGCCGGTGTCACTCTCGGCCTCGGCGCCGGCCTCGGTGCCCGCCTCGGTGCCGGCCTCGGTGTCCGCCGCGGGGGCCGACGGAGCGTCCGTCGTCCCACCGTCGGCATCGGACGCGCTTGTTACCACGTCGCCCGGGTTCGAGGCGTCCACCGCCGCACCGGCGGAGGCATCGCCCTCGACGGCCGCCGGCGCCTCGGCGCCGGCCGTGCCGTCCGCGCCGGAAGTCTCCCCGCCGGCGGCCTCCTCCCGCGCGGCCTTCGCCGCGGCCGAGCGCTCGGCCATCTCGCGCTTGAGCGAGCCGGGCGAGAAGCGCACGGTCGCGCCGCTCTCCACGTCGCCGCCCCCGAACGGCTCGCCGCCCCCGGCGCTCGCCGCCGTGGGCGTCTCGGGCGCGGGTGCGGGCGCGGGAATCGGCAGGGGCGCGGGCACCGGCACCTGCGGAGGCGTCGGTGCGGAGGAAGCCTGCACCTCAGGCACAGGGACGGGCAAGGGCGCCACAGGAGCCGCGGGGACCACAGGAGCCACAGGAGCAGCCGGCACCGCAGGAGTCACAGGCGCCGTAGGGGCAACCGGTGCCACAGGACCGCCAGGCGCCGCCGGAGCCACAGGGTTCACCGGAGCCATCGGCGACATCGGTGCCACCGGCGGGCCCGGCTGCTGCGCAGCCCAGCCGGGCTCGAAGCCGCTTCCCGCCGGGAGGCCGGGCACCGCGACCGGCGCCCCGCTCGGCGGCGGGGGAGTGGCACCGCCCGCCGCCGCACCGCCCGACGCGTTCTGCGTGTACCAGGCGGGCGGGGTGTAGTCGATGGTGAACTCACCCGTCATCTCGGCGGGATCCGCGTCGGACTGATCGTCGGCGGGCGGATTCCAACCCCCGTGGATCTCGTCGCGATCGCCGTTCACTTTGCCTCCTGGTGTGGTCGAGCACCCTTGTGCCGTTGTGGGCGGGGCTCTTCCAGCCTAAACGGCGCGGCATCCCGCGGGCAGGCCCGGCAGCCGCTCCGCGAGCACCACGCCGACCGGGTCAAGCCCCCAAGTGACCCGGCCACACCGCAGAGTGAGAACCCCGACCGTTCAAAACGATGCAAAAACGGACGTACTTGAACGACTTCGTGCCGCTCAGTCCATTCTGCGCGCGCCGCCCAACAATCCGGTCTCGGCGTCCGTCGCCTGAGTCATCACGAACTGCCGGTCGCCCTGGGTGCACCACAGGGTCACCCCGTCCGCGAGCGTCGACAGCGCCTCGTACTCGTGGCGCGGGAGGCTCATGATGCGGCCGATCTGCGCGGCCTCGTCCGGAGAGACCCGCTGGACGCCGACCAGCGAGGACTTCTCCAGGAGGCGGGGCGCGACCGGGCTCAGATACGGGAGCAGCGTCACGACCGACTGCCAGGGCGCCGACACGACACGGCCGCGCGGCGGCCGCATGCCGCAGTCGCGCACCACGACCACGGGGCTGCCCGCCGACGCGCCCTGCGGCGGCACCCGCCCCACGTCGTGCAGCGAGATGCACGGCTGCCCGCCGCCCGCCGCCTGCGCGAGCGCGGTCCACGCCTGCGCGCGGCCGGTCTCGACGGCGACCCGCGCGCCCGTGGCGGCCGCGCGCAGCGCGAGCACCTGAGCGGTCCACAGGCCGCCGATGAGCGTGACGTCGTACGGCACGGGCCGGTTGATGCCGAGCACGGCGGGCCGGCTCTCGGCGTCCACGCCGATCACCACACCGTCGTCACCGACGGGCAGGGCCAGCGCGTCGAGCTGGTCAAGGGGGACGGAGTGCCGGTCGCGGCGCGGCCCGACGAGCCCGAAGCCGAACCGGGGCCGCGCGTCCCGCCCCGTACGCCCGGAGGCGCGGGACGCGCGGGAGTCACGGCGAGCGGACGAAAGGCCGGACGGGGCGCCGGAACCCGGCGGCGTACCGAAAGGAGAGGCGTGGGACATCAGCGCGCACCCCCCAGCGGCAGCGTCGCGAGCATGCCGGGACCCTGTTCCCGGTCGAGCCGCACCAGGCCCGTCCGCACCCCGCGCGCCGCGCGCTCCAGTTCGTGCCGCGCGGCGACCAGTTCCTCGTCGCTGCGCCCGGTGATCCGTACGTGTCCGGTCACCGTCACCTCCTGCCGGTCCCCGCCGCTCAGCGTCAGGCTGAACGTCGTCGCGAGCGCGGGCAGCGAGGTCAGCAGGGCCACGAGCTGCGGCATCGAGGCGCCCGCGCTGCCGCCGGGACCGCCCAACTGGGGCCAGCGCCCCACCCAGTACGTCGTGTGCCGGCGGTCGTCGACCCGCCATGTCCGCGCGGTCTCCTGCGTCCGCCGGGTCTGCGCCTGCCCGCGGCCCGCCTGCGCGATCGCCATCGGGCTTGCGCAGGTGGAGGTCGCGATCGCCGAGGTCAGCTCCTGCTCGGTCAGCACGCTCGCGCGGAAACCGGCACCGGCCAGCCGGCTCGCCAGCTGGTCCGCCGCCCGCACCACGCACTTCTGCGCGCCCGTCATGCCGCCGCCGCGCGCGGCGACCGCCTCCGGGCACAGCTCGGGGTCGAGCTTGAGCGCGATCCAGGTGATCCGCAGCGCGGGCGAACCCGTCTGCGCCTGGAGCGGCCCGTAGTTGCGCGCGGCCATCGACTGCGCCGGCAGGTGCGGCGCCGGAGCGGGCTGCGTGTGCTGGACGATCTGCGCCGACTCCAGCCGGATGCCGTCCACGCTCAGGACGTCCCGCACGAGCCCGACGGGCAGCGGCCGCGCCCCGCGGTCCGGCCGCAGCGCCGTGCCGTCCGACTCGACCCGCAGCACGGCGGTCAGGAAGGTGCCGTCACCGATCATCCCGACCGGCCGCCGGTCACGGTCGCTGTACGCGTACGTCCGCAGCGCCGGGTCGCACTCGACGACCGGAGCGAGCCCCGGCTCCGTGCCCTCGGGCACCACGAAGGAAGCGGCCTTGCGCGACCGGGCGCGCAGCGCGAGGAAGGTGCCGAGCCACTCGGGCAGCGACCGCCGGTGCCGGCGTACGAGCGCCAGCAGGACGAGCACGACGGCCACGACACCCGCGGGCACCAGCATCAGCCGGTCCACGACCCAGGCGACGGCGAGCAGGGCCGCCGCCACCTCTATCAGTACGAGTTGTTGCAATCGGAACGAACCGAAGTGTCCGGGACGTGCCTGAAGCCTCGGTGAGACCGAGGAAACGGATCCCGTGGAAGGGGGTGTGGAAGCGGTGGCCGCGCCGGGCCGCGTCCGCGTGGCGGAAGCCATGATGGAGAATCCCCCTCAATTCGTCCCGATCGCCCTGGCCCGCCAGGGCTTTGGCGGCCGGATCACCCTACCCGCCCCACGAACACCACGGGACAGCAGGCATAGTAGGGGGCCGGTCCGACAGCCGGGGCCCGGGTGCCACTTCCCCCGGACCTCGCGCGAAGACTGCGCCTGACGAGAATGGGGACTCATGGCATCGCGCCGGGACGAGCTGAACGCGTACACCTTTGCGAAGAAGCGCACGGTGGCGGCATTCCTCCAACCCTCGCCCTCCGGTACGGAGGAGGGGGCGCCGAGGCCGCTGCGCGCGATCGTCCCCGGCCTCATCGTCGCCGCTCTGGTCATCGCGGGTTTCGGTGCCTGGGGCATGTTCAGTCCGCAGGCCCCCAAGAACTGGGACGTCCCCGGCACCCGGGTCATCGTCGGCAAGCAGTCGACGACCCGGTACGTCGTGCTCGAGACCGGCAAGGGCAAGGACGCGAAGACGCTGCTCCACCCCGTCCTCAACCTCGCCTCCGCCCGTCTCCTGCTCAACCCCGACCAGTTCCAGGTCGTGCAGGTCAGTGACAAGACGCTCGACGAGGGCAAGCAGCGCGGCCCGATCCTCGGCATCCCCTACGCCCCCGACCGGCTGCCCGCCGCGGACGACGCGGGCAAGGAGAAGCGCTGGGCCGTCTGCGAGCAGCCCGGCGGCGGCAAGGGCGCCAGCGTCCAGAAGGCGACCTTCCTCTTCGCCCAGCGCGACCTCGCGCGCACCGAGGACGCCAACAAGCTCGACGACGGCGAGATCCTGTACGTCAAGGGCCAGAAGGACTCGGCCCAGTTCCTCGTCGACCACACCGGTACCAAGTACCCGGTGCGGGCCGACCGCCCCGGACTGATCACCGCCCTCGTCGGCCTCGGCAAGCAGCCGCAGCCCGTCACCGACGACTGGCTCGCCACCCTGAAGACCGGCGACGCGATCGACTTCCCCCGCCTCGAAGGCAAGGCGGGCGCCTCCGCCGACATCCCCGGCAACACCCTCACCGGAGCCGAGAACCGGGTCGGCATGGTGCTCCTCGCCCAGACCGGCTCCGGCCCCCAGAACTACGTCGTGCTGCCCGGCCGGGTCCAGCCCGTCTCCGCGTTCACCGCCTGGCTCCTCATCAACTCCCCGGAGACCGGCGTCCTCGACATGGACGGCAAGCGCACCACGGTCGACGCCTCCTCCTTCGTTCCGGACCCGAAGGTCTTCAACGGCGACGCGCGCTGGCCGCAGAAGCAGTCCGTCCAGGTCAACGCCGCCACCGGCGAGGGCGCCCGCGACACCGTCTGCAGCGTCCTCACCGACGTCGACGAGAAGGGCGAGACCACCCTCACCACCTGGGCCGGCACCAAGTACCCCGCCGAGATCACGGCCGGCGGCACCAGCACGTACGTCACGCCGGGCAGCGGACTGCTCTACATGCAGGTCCAGGGCCAGGGCCAGCAGAAGACGCCCTACGGCTCGCTCTTCCTCGTCACCGACACCGGACTGCGCTACGCCGTGCAGGCCAACGGCGACAGCGACGCCGCCCGCTCCGAGATCGGCACCGGGGACCAGGAGAAGCAGACCGACGGACGCCCGGAACCCTCCGAGGCCCAGAAGCGTCTGGGCTACGAGAAGGTCATGCCGGTCCTCGTCCCGATCGAATGGTCGGAGTTCCTGTCGAAGGGCCCACGACTCGACACCAACAGCGCGCGTCAGCCGCAGGGTTCCTAGGGGGTGGCACCGGTGACGACGACGTACCGCACGGCGGCCGCCCTGCTCACCGCGGCCACGCTGACGGGCCTGCTCGCGGCGCCCGCGGCGGCGGCCTCCTCGGTGACGGAGGCCGCGACCGAGTCCGCGGCCCCGCCCCGCCCCGAGCGCTGGGCGCTCGACGGCAGCGGCGAGTGCACGTTCCCCATGAAGAAGCAGATCGAGGGCACCCCCTGGCCGCTCCAGCGGGTCCTCCTCGACGAGCTCTGGCAGCACACCAAGGGCAAGGGCGTCCGGGTCGCCGTCATCGACACCGGCGTCGACGACATC
Source organism: Streptomyces sp. NPDC055103 (assembly GCF_053607625.1). Classification (NCBI taxonomy): domain Bacteria; kingdom Bacillati; phylum Actinomycetota; class Actinomycetes; order Kitasatosporales; family Streptomycetaceae; genus Streptomyces; species Streptomyces sp. NPDC055103. The sequence goes on along the minus strand of NZ_JBSGTX010000029.1, from coordinate 1,958 downwards.
AACCCGCAGCTGCGCACCGCCGTCGACGCCAAGGCGGGCAAGGACTTCCTCAAGCCGGACCCGAAGAACCCCGGCTTCGGCGACGAGAAGCGCGGCAAGACCGACGGCACCGTCGACGAGGTCGGCCACGGCACCAAGGTCGCCGGCATCATCGCGGCCCGCCCTCGCAAGGGCACCGGCTTCGTCGGCCTCGCGCCCGAGGCGACGATCATCCCGATCCGGCAGAACGACGAGAAGAACAGCGGCAAGTCCGACACGATGGCCCTGGCGATCGACTGGGCCGTCGCCAAGGGCGCGAACGTCATCAACATCTCGCAGGACACCACCCAGGCCCTCGACGCGGACTCGCCGATGGCCGTCTCGATCGCCAAGGCCATCGAGAAGAAGATCGTCGTCGTCGCCTCCGCCGGAAACGACGGCATGGACGGCAAGCTCAAGACGACCTTCCCGGCGGCCTTCCCCGGGGTCCTCGCCGTCGCCTCGTCCGACCGGAACAACGAACGGGCCGTGTTCTCCCAGTCCGGCACCTTCGTGGGCGTAGCGGCCCCCGGCGTCGACATCGTCTCCACGGTCCCCGGCGGCGGCCAGTGCGTCGACAACGGCACGAGCTTCTCCGCCCCGTACGTCGCCGGTGTCGCCGCCCTGCTCAAGGCCAGGTACCCCGAGTGGACCGCGGCCCAGATCGTCACCCGGATCGAGCAGACCGCCGTCCGCTCCGTCAACGGCCGGGACAACTACGTAGGTTGGGGGGTCGTCGACCCGGTGCGGGCGCTCGCCGACGCGCCGCCGGGGACGCCGCCCTCCACGCCCGTGCCCGACCCGGGCCCGCCCAAGCCGCCGGCGCCCGAGGCGGCCCGTCTGGCGCTGTCGGAGACGCCCCAAGAGCGCTCCGAACGGCTCGCCACCTATGCGTTGGGGATCGGCGGTGTCCTGGTGGCCGTGGTCGCCGGAAGCGCCGTCGTGATCCGCGACAGCCGCCGCAGGAGGGGGGTTCGGTGAACCTCGTAACGGTCAAGTATCCGGTGCCTCCTTTGCAGTTGGAACTGCCGCCGCCAATGACTAAAGTGACCGCGGGGGGCACGGCAGTGCGAACCCCGCACGGGGGCGGCATCAGAAGATTCCCGTCCGCATCACAACCGGAAGGCCCGACGGCCCGGCCGTCGAAGCCACCGAAGGAAGAAGGGGCAAGATGTCGAAAGACCTGAACGTAACCAGTGCCGAACAGACTCGGCTCGCAGGCCGGATCCAGGACTTCTCCGACGAGCTCCAGTCCCGCATCACCTCCCTCAACGGCGTGGTCGACCGCGTCCAGGCGGGCTGGCAGGGCGCTGCGAGCAAGGAGTACGACCGGGTCCAGAACGACCTGAACCTGCGTCTGCGCAGCATGCGCAACGAGCTCAGCAAGCTCGAGGAAATGATGCGCATGAGCGCCGACGGCTTCTCGCGCGAGGAGGAGGACCGTCTGCGGTCCTTCCGCACGATGGACGCCAGCGGCGGCGCGGGCGCCGGCGGCGGCAACCAGAGCGCCATCCTCGGCGTCTGAGCCACCGGCTCGACCAGTCCTCCGCGCCACTCTCACTTCAGGAGTCATCACCATGACCACTGCGGTCAATTACGACACCGTGACGCAGGCGGCGGCCGACACCCGGCTGACCTCCAGCACCCTCACCCAGAAGCTCGACGACCTCATGGCCGAGGTCAACCGCGTCGCCAACAACTGGGAGGGTGAGGCCAAGATCGCGTACCGCGAGACCCAGGACCGCCTGACCCGCGACATGGCCGGCATGAACCAGGACCTGGCGCGCATCGCCCAGCTCCTCGACGAGTCGGTCGCCGGCTACCAGGACACGGACAAGGGCAACGCCGCCCGCTTCCGTATGTGACATCCCGCGGACGCGGGGGGGGGGGGGGGGCCGGGCCCCCGGGGCCCCCCCCCCCCCCCCCCCCCCCCGGCCGCA